>NZ_JASGFR010000051.1:0-22820 GCF_047605405.1 Rhodomicrobium sp.
TCTACGATTACGAGCAGGGGAACGGTCACACGCTTACGGTCCACGAGCAGGAAAAAGAACTGTTCACCGGCCTTCTCGATGCGCGGGGCAACAAGCTCTACCGCGAAAGGCAGCCTTTGGGCTTCCCGTTGCGTAAGGTCAATCGCCCTTAAGTCACGGCACGCCTTTTCCATTGGGCAAAATGCCCAGCGCCGCCGCGCCTAATTTATGCAAGGCGAAAGCGCGCCCTCAAACCCTCGCCGCCGCAAGCAACCGCTGAACCATGCCGAGATAGGCTGAGCCGAACAGCCTCAGATGCACGAGCGCGGGCCACAGCCTGTAAATTGGCTGGCGCTCGTCGAAGCCCGGTTCGAGCGGGCCGTAGGCGTCGTAGAAGGCGGGCGGCGGCGTGTCGAACAGGTTCAGCATCGCGATATCGACCTCGCCATGGCCAAAATAGCAGGCGGGATCGATGAAAGACACCGCGCCGCCTCGCGCCACGAGCACATTGCCGCCCCACAGATCCCCGTGGAGGAGGCTAGGGGCTGATAGTTGCGGCAACCGGTCGGGCAGCGCTTTCGCCAGCGCTTCGATGCGGCGGGCGACGGCGGCATCCACATGCGGAACATTCACGAGGAGACGCCGCTCGGCCCAGAAGGCGGGCCAGCTCCGCATCCGGCGGTTCTCTATGGCGACACGCGCGAAGGCGTAGTCTTCGTCCCAGCCGCATGCATCACCCTTCGCGGCATGGAGCGTGGCCAGCGCTGCGCCGATCTGCGGCCACGCCTGGCTGATCGATCCGCCCGTGTCGACGGCCTCAACCACTAGCACACCATCGCCCACCGCCAGCACGACCGGCGCGGGCGCGCCTGCGTCCGCAATGGCCCGCAGCATCCGAGCTTCGATCTCTGGCCGACCGCCGCCTTTCACGACCGCCTCGCGCCCGCTGGCGAGACGAATGCGCACGATCTCCGACAGCGAACCGCCGCCGAGCGCGGTCTCCATCGCGAGTGTGTCGCCCAGAAGCGTGGCACCCGCCTTGCCGAGTGCTGTAAGACCCGACATCTGGCTATCCTCGCTGCGACCGCCCACAAGAGTTACAACGCGAAAGTGTTAACAGGGTTCAATGCTCTTCGGCCGCAATGCGGGCGCCGCCTTGCAGTGGCAGGGGAGCCCGCGCGCTCATTGTCCTTCGGACAGGGCACGCGCCAGCGCCTTCGCCCCTTCGGTCACATCCCCCCAGGTGGTGTCGAACCCTGCTTCGTCGCCGTAGTACGGGTCCGCAACCGCCTCGCCCCTGCGCTCGTCCACGTAGTCGAGCAGGAGCGCAAGTTTCGCGTTGCCGTCGGAAGGACGCATCGAGCGCAGCACGGACAGGTTCGATCCGTCGAGGGCGATGATATGCGTGAAACGGCGGAAGTCGTCCGGCGTGACAAGCCGTGCGCGGTAACCGCCGATGTCCTCGCCGTTCTTTCGCGCCACCGCCTGCGCGCGCCGGTCGGGCGGCTCGCCCACATGCCAGTCACCCGTCCCCGCCGAATCGACTTCGACGTCGAGACCGAGTTTCCTCGCTTCGGCCCGGAAGGCCGCTTCGGCAAGCGGCGACCGGCAGATATTGCCGAGGCACACGAACAAAACCGACGTTTTTGCCGCCATCTTCGTTTCCCGCTGGTAAAAGCACAATCTGGCCGCTTCTGTTCTCCTCGCGCAACCTATACTTTCAGGCAGATACGGCGCACGACCGGGACGCATCATCGCAGCCGACGCGACCCCTTTTCGATATCGCCCGCGCGTGACGCCCCGGCAAGGACGCATTTTCGCCCTTGATGCAGCCATAAATCCGTTGCAACACACAGCCCGGCGTTGCGGTCGCGAAGTCGCGTGTGCGCGGATGCCTGTCGATAATCAACACGCGGGACGAGGCATGACAGAAAAAGCCGTGAAAGAACCGGGCGCGTTCGCGCCGTTCGAATGGCTGCTTGCTTTCCGCTATCTGCGCGCGCGCCGCAAGAAGGGCTCGGTGTCCGTCATCGCGTTCTTCTGCGTGCTCGGTATCGCGCTCGGCGTGGCGACGCTCATCATTGTGCTTTCGGTCATGAACGGCTTCCGCAAGGAACTGTTCGACAAGATCCTCGGGCTCAACGGCCATGTCATCGTGAGGCCTCTCGCTCGCCCCTTCACCGATTATGACGAGGTTGCGAAGCGGCTTAACGCCGTGAAGGGCGTCGACCATGCGCTCGCGGTCGTCGAGGGACAGGTGATGATCTCCTCGCAGAGCGGCTCCTCCGGCGTGATCGTGCGCGGGCTCATGGGCCGCGACCTCGAAGCCTTGAAGTCGATTTCGGGCAATATCCGCTACGGCACGCTCGACGGCTTCGACGATTCTGGCGGCATCGCTATCGGCACGCGCCTTGCGAACACGCTCAATGTCTTCGTCGGCAGCGAGGTGACGCTGCTCGCGCCGCGAGGTGCTTCGACGCCGTTCGGAACAGCGCCGCGCGTGAAGCGCTATCGGGTCGCCGCCGTCTTCGAGATGGGCATGTCGGAATATGACGGCTCCATCGCCTTCATGCCGATGAAGGAAGCGCAGGGCTTCTTCAATCTCGGCGAAGCGGTGCACGTGCTGGAAGTGGTGATCGACAACCCGGACAATGTGGAGGCGATGCGCGGCGCATTGCAGGACGCGGGCGGCCCCGACATGCTGCTCACCGACTGGCGGCAGCGCAACGCCACCTTCTACAACACGCTCAAGGTCGAGCGGAACGTGATGTTCATCATCGTGATGCTCATCGTGCTGGTGGCGACGCTCAACATCATCTCCGGCCTCACCATGCTCGTGAAGAACAAGGGACGCGACATCGCCGTGTTGCGCACCATGGGCGCGACGCGTGGGGCGGTCATGCGCGTGTTCTTCATTTCGGGCACGAGCATCGGGCTGATCGGCACGCTTGTCGGGGTGATCCTCGGCGTGCTCATAAGCCTGCACCTCGAAGACATTCGCCAGCTGGTGTCCTGGCTCACGAACACGCACCTGTTCGATCCGAGCGTCTATTTCCTGTCGAGCCTGCCGTCGCAGCTCGATCCCGCCGAAGTGATCGTGGTCGTCGTGATCGCGCTGCTGCTTTCGATGGGCGCAACGATCTATCCCGCGCTTCAGGCGGCGCGTCTCGATCCCGTGGAGGCTCTGCGCTACGAATGAAAACCGTCACGCGCGATTTCGCGGGCACGAGGCCCGTTCTGCAACTCGTGGAGCTTGAGCGCACCTACGAGCAGGGCAACCGCACGCTGGAGGTGCTGCGCCGCGCCTCTGCCGAAATCTGCGACGGCGAGGCCGTTGCGCTCGTCGGCCCGTCCGGCTCCGGCAAATCGTCGCTTCTGCATATGGCGGGCCTGCTCGAAAAGCCGGGCGGTGGCGCCGTGCTGCTGAACGGCGTCGATTGCACCGCGCTGAACGACAAGGACCGCACGCGCGTGCGCCGCAACGAGATCGGCTTCGTCTATCAGTCTCACAACCTCCTGCCGGAATTTTCGGCGCTGGAAAACGTGATGATGCCGCAGCTTCTCGCGGGCGCGCGCCGGAAGGATGCGAAGGAACGCGCTCTGGAACTGCTCTCGACCTTCGGCCTTTACGAGCGCGCCTCGCATCGCCCCGCCGAACTGTCGGGCGGCGAACAGCAGCGCGTGGCCATCGCGCGCGCGGTCGCGAACAGCCCGTGCGTGCTGCTCGCCGACGAGCCGACGGGCAACCTCGATCCGCACACAGCCGACCGGGTGTTCGACGAACTCGTGTTCTTCATCCGCAATTCGGGCGTCGCCGCGCTCATCGCCACGCATAATTTCGAGCTGGCCGGGCGGATGGATCGCGTTCTGCAACTCAACGACGGCGTGCTGGTGGAAGTTTCGCGGCGCGCGGCTGCGGAAGGCGAGCGCGCGGGACAGTTCAGCCAGGCAGAGTAGTCTTGAACGTCACGCTTTTCCGCCGCCGCCCTCGCGATGGCATTCGCTGAGCTTGCGGCGCATCAGCCGTGCGTCCCGTCTTGTCGGAAAGCGGACGACTTCCGGCTTTCAACGACTCACCGTCGCAGCGGACGACTGCTCGGCATTCGATGACGAGCTGAACAGCGACGACAGCGGGGCGCTCTGGCTGACCCCGCCCTTGTAGAACGGCAGCACCTTCACCTTGGTCCCGACCTTTGCGATCGATGCCAGATGCACCACGTGTTCGTTTGTCAGGCGGAAGCAGCCGGACGAGTTTGCCCGCCCGACGGTCCGGTCGTTGTTGGTGCCGTGGATGCGGTATATGGTATTGCCCAGGTAGAGCGCGCGCGCGCCCTGAGGGTTGCGCAAGCCGCCCGACACCGTGATCGGCAGACCGGGTTGGCGCTTGTGCATTTCCGGCGGCGGCGTCCAGGACGGCCACGCCGCCACGCGCGTGATACGCTCCGTGCCGGACCAGGTAAAGCCATCGCGACCGACCGAGACCGGATATTCATAGGCTCTTTTGCCGGGCAGCACGAAATAGAGCCTGCGGTTCTGGGTGTCGACGATGATGGAGCCGACTTCCTCGTTCTGATTGAAGTAGACGATCGGCGGTTCGGCGGGCTTGATCTCGGGTCGATCGCCGCCATCCATGAATTTCGGATAGACAACCGGGGCAAGGGACTTGCGCCGCTCGGCACGCTCGGCCTCCTCCTGCTCCGCCTGCTTTCGGATGTCGCTCTCGAAAACCGGGCGGTTGTCGACCCAGTTTTCCAACGCGGTTGCGGAGACCGTCCCCGCCACGAGCCCGGCCGCAAGCGCCGGAAGCAGCGCGATCCAACATCTCATACGCATTCCCCCGTGCCCTGCCCCTGTGCCCGTGCCCCTGCGCCGCCCAGCCCTGGCGGAGCGAATTTGACTTGCTGCGAGTTCTCACTCCGGCATTTGCCTGCGAAGGTTGCGACAGAGCTAAGCCGATGTCGGGTTCGGACCGCTAGCGTCAAAGCGCCAAAATCCAATACACGAGCCTGGCTCGCGGCAAAAGGTCCGTCCGGTCCTGCGTGGCCCCTTGCCCCTGCGACTGTGGCTATTTAGCCAATAAGCACCATCCTCGATCCGCCCGATGCGCGGCTTCGGGGCGACGACGTGTCGTTCGGGGGTGTCGGCTTCCAACTCAGATCGGATCTGTTTGCGCGCGTCGTCCTTCTCCCTCGACAAAAAAGCCCCCGCCCGGACGAGCCGAACGGGGGCTTTGAATGCCCGAAGGAGGCGGAAGCCTCCGTGTGTAAGCCCTTACGCGGCTTCGCTCGAAGTCCCGAAGCCCTTCGCCTTGAGCGCGGCCGCGATTTCTTCGAGGATCGCCGGATCGTCGATGGTGGCGGGCATCTTGTACGCCTCGCCGTCGGCGATCTTGCGCATCGTGCCGCGCAGGATCTTGCCCGAGCGCGTCTTCGGCAGCCGGTTTACCGTCAGCACGGTCTTGAATGCCGCCACCGGGCCGATCTGATCGCGCACCATGGCGACGATCTCTTTCTCGATCACGTTGATCTCGCGCACGACGCCCGACTTCAGCAGCACGAAGCCGGCGGCGACCTGCCCCTTGAGACCGTCCGCCACGCCGATCACGGCGCATTCGGCGACGTCGGGATGGTTCGCGACCACTTCCTCGATGGCGCCGGTGGAAAGGCGATGGCCCGCCACGTTGATGATGTCGTCGGTGCGCGCCATCACGAAGACATAGCCGTCTTCATCGATATAGCCCGCGTCGGCGGTCTTGTAGTAGCCCGGATATTCGACGAGGTAGCTTTCGATGAAGCCCTGCTCGTTGTTCCACAGCGTCGGCAGACAGCCGGGCGGCATCGGCAGGCGGATCGACAGCGCGCCGGTCTGGCCGCGCGCGACTTCCTCGTTCGACTCGTTCAGCACGTGAAGCTCGTAGCCCGGCAGCGGATAGGTGGGCGAGCCGAGCTTGATCGGCAGCGCGCCGAGCCCTGCGCAGTTCCCCGCGATGGCCCAACCCGTTTCCGTCTGCCACCAATGGTCGATGACCGGAACCTTCAGCAGGTCTTCGGCCCACTGCACGGTGTTCGGGTCCGCGCGCTCGCCCGCAAGGAACAGGTATTTCAGGCTCGAAATGTCGTAATTGCCAAGGAAAGAGCCTTGCGGATCTTCCTTCTTGATCGCGCGGAACGCGGTCGGCGCGGTGAACAGCGCCTTCACCTTGTGCTGCGAGATCACGCGCCAGAAGGCGCCTGCATCCGGCGTGCCGACGGGCTTGCCTTCGTAGACGATGGTCGTCGCGCCGTGCAGCAGCGGACCGTAAACGATGTACGAGTGGCCGACGACCCAGCCCACGTCCGACGAGGCCCAGAACACTTCGCCCGGATCGATGTCGTAATGGTTCTTCATCGTCCATTTGAGCGCGACCATATGGCCGCCGACGTCGCGGACGACGCCCTTGGGGCGCCCCGTGGTGCCGGACGTGTAGAGAATGTAGGCTGGATCGGTCGATGCCATCGGTTCGCAAGGGGCCGTGACGCCGCGCGCCTTCGCGTCTTCGACGAGCGCCGCGTAATCGTAGTCGCGGCCTTCGATGAGCGTCGCGAGTTCCTGCGGACGCTGCACGATGATGCAGACCTCGGGCTTCACCGAGGAAAGCTCGATGGCGTGATCGAGGAGCGGCTTGTAATGGACGACGCGCGTCACCTCGATGCCGCAGGACGCGGTGACGATCGCCTTCGCCTGCGTGTCCTCGATGCGGATGGCAAGCTCGTTCGCCGCGAAGCCGCCGAACACCACGGAATGGATCGCGCCGATGCGGGCGCAGGCCAGCATCGCAATCAGCGCCTCGGCGATCATCGGCATGTAAACGATGACGCGGTCGCCCTTGCCGATGCCCTTTTCCTTCAGCACGCCGGCGAAGGTCGCCACTTCCGTCAGAAGGTCGGCATAGGTCAGAATGCGAACCTGGCCGGTGACGGGGCTGTCATAGATGATGGCGGGCTGATCGGCGCGGCCGTTCTTCACATGGCGGTCGATGGCGTTATACGCGGTGTTCGTGACGCCGCCCGTGAACCAGCGCCCGTAAACGCCTTCGTTCGCGTCGAAGATCTTCTTCGGCTGCTCGAACCAGTCGATCTCGCGCGCGGCATCTGCCCAGAAACCTTCCGGGTCGCGCTTCCAGCTCTCGTAAACGTCGAAATAGCGGCTTTGAGCCGGGTTTGGCGAAGTCATCAGCAATCCTCCAGAATTGCCCGCATAGTGCTCAAACAGGCGCCTGTTCCGCAAGATGCGAACTGCGGCAAATAGGCCATCCAAAGAAGCGGAAGCTTGCTTCTTTGGTATAAGCTGGACGCCTTTTTGTACGAAGATAACGCAGGCTCCCAGTCTGGCGCAATTTTCGAAATCGGGCTTGTTTCGGTCCGCGGCGCTCCGATTTTGGGCTATAAGAGGTCCGCGGGAGCCGATCTGTCGAAGGGGAAATTCCACGATGCCGCTAATCGAAACGCCGTTCCTCACCACTGTCTGCGGTCTTGAGGAACTGGCCGGGCATTCGTCGCGCGAGGTGAGCCATGTTCTGTCGATTCTCGATCCCGACGAGCCTGAGCCGGAGGCATTCGGCGCTTATGGGGAGCATGCTCGACTTGAGATGCGGTTTCACGACATCATAGAGGACACTGCCGGACACGTCGCTCCCACGCCCGATGACGTGGCCAAAATGCTTGCGTTCGGCCGCGATTCGGAAGCCGAGGCCGGAAGCCTCAGGCACCTGCTCGTTCATTGCCACATGGGAATTTCGCGCTCGACCGCCATGATGGCGCTGCTTCTGGCTCAGTCGCAAACGGTGCTGTCCGCCGACACGATCATGCAGCACATTCTGGCGATGCGGGACAAGGCATGGCCGAACCTGCGCATTCTTGAATATGGCGAGGCGATCCTTGGCCGGGACGGCGAGTTTACGCGGGCGGCGGGGGCGATCTACCGGATTCAGCTCGAACGCCGGCCGGAAATCCGCAATTTCTTCATCAACGCCGGACGTGGCCGCGAAATCGAGACGGCGGATCGCGTGTAGATTGAAAAAAGCAGCGCGGCAATTGCAGCGCTGCTTTTTTTTTCAGGGATTATCCATCCAAAGAAAAGCGCGAGTGATGACGACCGCGCTTCCTCGGTTGGCGGAGTGCAAAACTTACTTTACAGCGATGATGACATCGGAAGACTTGATGATCGCCGATGCCTCCTGACCTTCTTTCAGGCCCAGATCTTCGACGGATTCATTCGTGATCGAGGCCGTGATCGGTGTGCCACCGACATCGAGGACCACATGAGCCGTCGTCGCCCCCTTGATAACTTTCGTTATTTTACCGGTGAACACATTCCGGGCGCTGACTTTCATCGGGCGGTTCCTTCTTCAAACGATCAGTATAAAGTCGCATCGTAAAATATGGCTTTTCCGGGAAACTGCAAGTGCGGATTCAAGGCAATGTTGTATAATTAGTTACACATTTCTCAACTCGCGTTTGAGCTATATATATCGCGCTATAGCTGGCAAAGTCGTATCCATGAATGCATAGCAGCGCGAAAGGCGGCTAACCCGTATTCCTGATGCCGGCGGCCACGCCGTTGATCGAAATCTGGATCGCGAGACGGATCTTCTCCGCGTGATCGCCACGCCGCCAGCGTCGCAGCAACTCGACCTGGAGATGGTTCAGCGGCGCGATATACGGGATGCGCCGCGAGATCACGCGCGCGAGCGGCGGATTGTCGGCAAGGCGATCCGGCGAGCCGGTGATGATGTTCAACGCTTCGACGGTGGCGTTCCATTCCACGAGCAGCGCTCCCGTCACACGGCTTGCAAGCTGTCTGTCCGGCACGAGATCGGCATAGCGGCGCGCGATCCGCATGTCCGCCTTTGCAAGCACCATGTCCATGTTGGAGAGCAGCGTGCGGAAGAACGGCCACTCCCGCCGCATGCGCCGCAAGAGCGCGGTGCGCTCGAACGGGGCTTCCTTCGCGTAGGCGCGCACCGCCGTGCCGAAGCCGTACCAGCCGGGAAGGGCCGCACGCGCCTGCCCCCATGAGAAGCTCCAGGGGATCGCGCGCAGATCCTCGATGCGCTGGTTCGCCTTTCTGGAGGCGGGGCGCGAGCCGATGTTGAGTTCCGCAATTTCCGCGATGGGAGTTGCGGCGAAAAAGAAGGCGTCGAACCCCTCCAGATCGTAGACCAGCGCGCGATAGGATTTCATGCTCAGCGCCGAAAGCTCCTCGGCCGCTTCGAGGAACTCGGGCGGGACGGGCTGCCGGGGCGACAGCAACGTCGCTTCGATGGATGCGGCGGCAAGCGACTCGAGATTGCGGCGGGCGATTTCCGCATGCGCATATTTCGACGCGATCACCTCGCCCTGTTCCGTGATGCGGATCTGGCCGTTTACCGTGCCTGCGGGCTGCGCCAATACGGCCTGATAGGTCGGGCCGCCGCCGCGTCCCACCGTGCCGCCGCGCCCGTGGAAAAGGCGCAGGCGAAGCCCGTCTTCCGAGCAGAGCCGTTCCAGAGCCACCGACGCGCGGCATACTTCCCAGTTGCTCGTGAAAAAGCCGCCATCCTTGTTGCTGTCGGAATAGCCGAGCATGACTTCCTGAATGCCGTCGCCCGCCGCCGCGAGCGAATGGATGCCGGGCAGCGCGAGGAAGTCGCGCATGATGTGCTCGGCGCGGCGAAGGTCGGGGATGGTCTCGAACAGCGGCACCACGATCAGCGCCGCGCGCGCGTCCGCGTCGCCAAGCGCGCCCTTCATCAGTCCCGCCTCTTTCTGAAGCACGATCACTTCGAGGAGGTCGCTCACGCTCTCGGTGTGGCTGATGATGTACTGCCGTATGGCGCGCTCGCCATAGGTTGCCCGCATGGCCCGCGCCGTGTCGAGGATCGCGAGTTCAGAGGCGGCGAGGTCGGAATAGGCGGCGGTCGGAATGCGAAGCTGGCGCGGATCGCGTAGCACGGAGAGCAGCACGGCCTGCTTTTCTTCCTCGCCGAGTCCCTTGTAGTCGGGTGCGACGCGCGCTGTCGCCAGAAGCTCGCCCACCACCTCCTCATGCTTGTCGGAGTTCTGGCGCAGGTCGACGGTGGCGAGATGGAAGCCGAACACCTCCACCGCGCGGCGCAAGGGCCCGAGCCGCGTTTCGATCAGCGCGCCGCCCTTGTTCGCCAGCAGCGAGTCTTCGATCACGACGAGGTCGGCAAGAAAATCCTCGGCCTTCGCATAAGGCTCGGCGGATGTAAGCGGCGGCCGGAGAGCGGATTTGTCGGCGAGCTTTCGCAGCGTCATCGCGAGCCGGGCATAGATGCCTGTGAGCGCGCGGCGGTAGGGCTCGTCCGCCCGGTGCGGATCGTTGTCGTTCGAGCGTTCGGCCAGCGCCTGAAGCTCGGGCGTGCATTGGGTGAGGCGGGTGGACAGCGGCATTTCGATGCCGAGTTCATTCACTTCGGTGAGGTAGTTGCGCAGCGCGATTTCGCTTTGCCGCCTGAGTGCGAGCCTCAGCGTATCGGCGTTGACGTTCGGGTTGCCGTCGCGGTCGCCGCCGATCCACGATCCCATCTGGAAGAACGAGCCGACATGCGGCCTGCCGATGCGCTGTTCCAGCGTCTCGTAAAGGCGGGGAATCTCCGACAGAAAGCTGGATTTGTAAAAGCGCAGCGCGTTCTCGATCTCGTCGGCGACGGTGAGATGGGTGGAGCGCAGAAGCCGCGTCTGCCAAAGTTGCAGCACGCGTCCGCGCAGTAGCGCCTCGTTGCGCTTCAGTTCGAGCCCGGTGAGGCGGTCGCGTTCTTCGAGCAGGCGTTCTATCGAGCTTGTCGCGTCGAGGATGCTGCGCCGCTGCACCTCGGTCGGATGCGCCGTGAGCACCGGCGAAACGAGGCTGTTCCCCAGCATGTCGAAAACGGTGTCGGGCACGATCCCCGCCTTTGCCAGGCGCTCGAAGGTGAGGTCCAGGCTGCCTTCCTGCTCGTCGGGGCGCCGTTCCAGCGCGACCCGCGCCGCGCGGATGCGATGCCTGTCCTCGGCGATGTTGGCGAGATGCGAGAAATAGCTGAAAGCGCGTGCGATGATGACCGCCTGTTCCGGCGTGACGCGGGCCATGATGTCGTCCAGGGCGCGGGCGGCATCGGTATCGGCTTCGCGCTCGAAGGCCACACTCAGCCGACGGATCATCTCGATGATCCGGAAAGCTTCGTCGCCCTCCTGCTCGCGGATGGTGTCGCCCAAGAGCGCGCCGAGAAGGCGGATATCGTCCTGCAGGCGGGACTCGAGATCGGGAAGACCGCCGAGGGCAGGGCTAAGCGTGTCGATCATGGCACCTCTTTGAGACGAACTCGTTTTTCACCCGCCGTCTTCAGCAAGGAAAACCCGGACGGCGCGGCTTCGCACAATGCGTTTTTTCGATTGGGCCCTACGGGCAGAATGTCCCTGAACCGCGCTGCGTCATTTTGCGCGAAGCCGGGCATTTTGCCTAGCGGTTCCGTGAACGGACACGTGCTCGTTTGATGTCGACAGTTTTTCCCCTCAACTATATAGACAGCGATACAACGCATATATAGACGCAGATATATCTACCCACCTGTCCGATATCGGATCGAATGAGGAAAAGAATGAGCTTCAGATCACGCTTCATGGCGACGGTCTCCGCCGCGCTTCTCTCGGCTGCGCTCGTCGTGCCGCAGGCCATCGCCGAGGAAACGAAACCCGTCATCGTCTTCGCCGCGGCGAGCCTGAAGAACGCGCTCGATGCCATCTCCGCCGACTGGCAGAAGGCGAACGAAGGCAAATCCGTGAAGACCAGCTACGCCGCAAGTTCCGCGCTCGCCAAGCAGCTCGAACAGGATGCGCCAGCCGATATCTTCATCTCCGCCGATCTCGACTGGATGGACTACGTAGAGAAGAAGGCGCTGATCGACAACCAGACGCGTGCGAACCTGCTCGGCAACGCGATCGTCCTCATCGCGCCGAAGGATAGCACCGCGACGATCGAGCTGAAGGAAGGCGCCGATCTCGGCAAGATCCTCGGAGACGGGCGCCTCGCGGTCGGTCAGGTCACGTCCGTTCCCGCCGGCAAATACGGCAAGGCCGCGCTCGAAAAGCTGGGTCTCTGGTCGCAGGTGGAAAACAAGCTCGCGCAGGCCGAAAGCGTGCGCGCGGCGCTCCTCCTCGTCAGCCGCGGCGAAGCGCCCCTCGGCATCGTCTACGCGAGCGACGCGGTTTCCGACGCGAACGTAAAGGTCATCGCCACCTTCCCGGCTTCCTCGCATCCCGCGATCATCTATCCGATTGCGCTGACCACGAAGGCGGGCGAGGACGCGAAGTCGTTCTATAGCTTCATCAAGTCGCCTGCGGCCGCGCCTCACTTCGAGAAGCAGGGCTTCACCGTTCTCGCGGACAAGAAGTCCTGAACGACTTCTGGACGCTCAGCCCGGATGAGTGGACCGCCATCCGGCTGAGCCTCCTGGTCGCGACCGTCGCAGTCGTGGCGAGCCTGCCTTTCGGGCTCGCCATCGCTTGGGTGCTGGCGAGGCGCGAATTCTGGGGGAAGTCCCTCCTCAACGGCATCGTTCATCTTCCTCTCGTCCTGCCTCCCGTCGTGACAGGCTATCTGCTTCTTATCTCCTTCGGCAGGAAAGGCCCCGCCGGGCAGTTCTTCGAGCAGTGCTGCGGACTCGTCTTTTCGTTCCGATGGACGGGCGCTGCGCTCGCCTGCGCTGTCATGGGCTTTCCGCTCATGGTGCGCGCCATCCGCCTTTCGCTCGAATCCGTAGACCGTCGGCTCGAAGACGCGGCGGGCACTCTCGGCGCGAGTCCGGCGTGGGTGTTCCTCACAGTCACGCTGCCGCTCATCGCCTCCGGCGTCATCGCGGGCATGATCCTTTGCTTCGCGCGCGCCATGGGCGAATTCGGCGCGACGATAACTTTCGTCTCGAACATTCCCGGCGAGACTCAGACGCTGCCGTCGGCGATCTACACCTTCACGCAGGTGCCAGGCGGCGACGAAGGCGCGCTTCGGCTTACGCTCGTTTCGCTCGTCATCTCGATGGGGGCGCTGATCGCATCCGAGTGGCTGGCCCGGCGCGCGGGCGGCGCAGGGAGCATCACGTCATGATCGAAGTCGCCGTTGCGCAAAATCTCGGCGCGTTCGCGCTCGATGTCGACTTCGCGACCGACGGGCGCTTCGTCGCGCTGTTCGGCCATTCGGGGTCGGGCAAAACCACGCTCATCAACCTGATCGCCGGGCTGACGCGGCCTGCTCGCGGCCGTATCGTCATCGACGGCGAGACGCTTGTCGATACGGCGCGCGGCATCTTCGTGCCCGCCTGCAAGCGCAGGCTCGGCATGGTGTTTCAGGAAGGCCGCCTGTTCCCGCACCTGTCCGTCAAGCAGAACCTGCTCTATGGCGCATGGTTCGCGGGCGCAGTGGACAAGAGCGGCGCAGAACTCGCGCGCGTCGCCGATCTTCTCGGCATCGATCACCTTCTCGCGCGCTACCCGAACCGGCTCTCCGGCGGCGAGAAGCAGCGCGTTGCGATCGGTCGAGCGCTCCTGGCCGCGCCAAAGCTGCTCCTCATGGACGAGCCGCTCGCCTCGCTCGACGACGCGCGCAAACTCGAAATCATGCCGTATCTGGAACGGCTGCGCGACGAGGCGGGCATCCCCATCGTCTATGTGAGCCATTCGGTGGCGGAAGTGGCGCGTCTGTCCGATACGCTCGTGGTCCTCTCGGCAGGCAAGATGCGCGCGTTCGGCCCGACGCTGGAACTGATGCGGCGCGTCGATCTGTTCCCGGCAGCGGAGGGCGGCGACGATGCGGGCGCGGTCATCCTCGCCAAGGTTGAGAAGCACGATGCCAATTACGATCTCACCACCCTCGTTTCGCGGGCGGGGGAATGGCGGATGCCGCGCCTCGACATCGCCGAGGGCAAGGACGTCCGAATGCAGATCAAGGCGCGTGACGTGATGATTGCGCGCGAGAAGCCGGACGATGTCAGCGCGCTGAACGTGTTTCGCGGCGTGGTGGCGGAGCTGGGCGCTACGGATGGCCCGAGCGTCGAGCTGCGCGTCGACTGCAAGGGCGAGATGCTTGTCGCGCGGCTCACGCGCTTTTCGGTGGAGCGGCTTCAGCTTGTCGTCGGCGAACCGGTGTTCGCCATCGTGAAGTCCGTCTCGTTCGACCGGCGCACGCTCGGCTCGGGCTGGCAGGATCTTCGGGCGTCCGATGCGAGCACGGCGGCGGAATAGGCGTCGCCGCATTCAGGTGAGAAGCCAGCCGTCGACCGGCTGCAAGGGCTCCGGGATTTCCTTCGCGCCGATCGTCTCAAGAAGATCGATCTCGATGGTGCGCACCATGGCATTGAGGGGCAGGCCGTTGGGCAAAAGGCCGAAAGGCTCCTCCAGCTCGTCGCCGACGGCGTCGAGGCCGAAGAAAGCGTAGGCCAGCACAAGGGTGAAAAGCGGCGTTGCAAGCCCGCAGGTTTCCCAAAGGCCGAACGGCGAGACAAGGCAGAAAATCCACGATGTCCGGTGCAGCAGCAGCGAATAGGCGAAGGGCGCGGGCGTGTTCTTGATCCGTTCGCAGGCGGTCTGGATCGCGTTCATTTCCTCCACGCGGTCTTCAAGCATCCGCAGCAGGATCTCGCCGCAGTTTCCCCTGCGATGGACGTCGACGATTTCCACCGTCAGGAGCTGAAGGACGGCCTGAGGCCGGTTGCGGGTCGCGAGCACCGCGACCGCCTCAGCCTCCGAGAGCCAGGGTCTCAAAGCCGCCGCCTCGTCTTGCCCGCGAAGGCGTGCCGCGAGCACGGCGGCGAAACCGATGGAACGCCGCGCGATCCGCTCCGTCACTTCGGGGTCGTGCAACGCACGCGCCTCGCGAGCGAGCGCCCGCGACTGAGCGATGAGATGGCCCCATTGCTTGCGTGCTTCCCACCAGCGGTCGTAGCAGGCGTTGTTCCGAAAGCCCAGGAAGATGGACAGCACAAGGCCGATCAGGCTGAAGGGCGCCAGCGAAACCGACGGCAGCGGTTCCGACCACACATGCGGGAAGACGGCCACGAAGGTCGACACGGCGGCAACGATGAGCAGCCGCTGCCAGATCTGAATCACCACGGTTCCGCGCAAGGTAAACAGCATCGCCAGCATGTTCGGCGACTTGCGAACGATCATCTCGGGACTCTCTCGCCAGGACGGCGGACGCCGTCGACTTGAAGGAAGGGCAAATCGGTGTGAGCGCCGCCACGCTCGCACGTTTTGTCGCAGTATAGTGGTCCGATTCCGACATTTGCATCCGTTTGCAGCACGCTTGCGAGCAAATGTCGGAATCGAAAGGACCGCGAGCAACATCATGATCTGGTGGAGCTTTTGAATTTGACATTTGAGCGGGAGCTCGCAGCCACCGGGACTCAAATGTCAAATTCGCTCCACTAGCGCCAAATTGCGCATGCAATTATGGCAGCCACGCCCGAGCTTGCGATCAGCGCGCCAGCGGCAGGGTGAGTGCAAGCACCAGACAACTCAGAAAAAGCGCGGCCAGCGTGAAGAGCCCGTTCCATTTGTAGGCCACCTCGCCGGGACGGCGGTTGACGAGCGACGCGGTCATCACGAGCGACGAGTTGAACGGCGATGATATGACCGAGCATGTCCAGCCCGCTGCGATGGCAAGCACGATGGCCGTCTTGGAAAGGCCGGGCATGTCGACGGACGCGACAGCGCTCGCAAGGATGGTCGCGCCGATCATCGGATTGAGCCCGATCTGCCCCATCGCCGCAACGCTGAGGCAAAGTCCGCAGGCGAACAGCGCGGGCGGCAGCGGTATCGTGTGGAAGAAGGCGCGCATCGCATCCTGCGGCACGAGCGCGACGAGGGCAGCGCCCAGGAAGCCCGACGCCGCGAAGACCGCGATTTCGTTCGCATAGCCCGGAAATGCCGCGACGCCCTTGTCGATGAGGATTGCGGCGCTCGCCTTCACAGGCGCGGGCCGCGCGCTCGCCATCGAGATGCCGAGCGCCCACAGGAAGGCGTAAACGGGCACCGCGACGAGAAGCGCAGTCTGGAACGACAGGTCCAGTTCGCGCTCGACGAAGCCCGTCGCAACCGAAATCGCCGCGACATGGCCGATCAATGCGGCGACCGCGAGCATCCCGCCGGCTATCCTTTGCCGTTCCTGCCGCTGAAATCCTTTCGGCTTCTGCACCTGATCGAAAATCCAGCCGAGCAGAATGAACGCCGTGGCGCCGAGGATGCCAAGCGGCCCTGCTTCCGCCCATGTCAAGCCGGGAACCGAGACGAGCAGGAGATTGAAGGAAACGCCGAGCGGCGACCAGAACACGATGGCGGAAAAGCCGCGCAGCGCCGCCGCTGTCATGCGCCGCTCGCGCCAGGCGACGATCCGTTCATTGCCGCCCGCCGCTTTCAGCGTGTTGGCGTCGCGCACCATCTCGACGAGAAGCGCCAGGCCGCCGATGTTGAGCAGGACGCCGAAGAAATGCGCTCCGAAGGACAGCGACAGATAACGGCGCGAGGGCGGCTGGTTCACGAGGTGGCGGCCTGCGAGCGCTATCAGGGTGGACGCGCTTGCCGCCGCGCGCAGAAGGCCGAGCAGCGCAATGAAGGTCGGCAGATAAACCATTCGACTTGCACCGGCGCCAAGGATCGCAATGCCCCCAGGCTGCAATGCGGCGAAGATGCCTATCGCCGCGCATCCCGCGAGCAGGATCTTCGCGTTCAGGATCATCCGGCTCCAGACACAGGCGAAATAGGCGATCAGGAACGGCAGCGCGATGAAGGCGGCTGGCCTCCATCCCGTGAACACATCCACGAAGGCGAGCGCGATCACCGCGACAAGGAAAAGCGATGCCCGAGGCAACGCCTTCAGCCGCGACCAGGTGGCGGTATCATCGTTCGACATGGGCGTGGGAATAGTTCGGGATCAACTCTCTGAAGTGGGCTTGCCATTTGATGCATCCGGCGTTGGACGCTCAAATCAAACCAACTTTCGGCTCGCATCGAACGGGTACGCCGGAGCATTCGGACGCTCGACATGCTCTTATAGCCGGATCGGCATCTTGGAAAGACCCGGACTGTGTCCGCTCTTGCATGCATCCCGGCGAAGAGCGTCGGCGTCGACCGGGACACAGCCGCCACCGAACAAACTTGGCAGTCCCGTGCAACGCAGGTATGCCAGTGTTCAATCACAGAAGCCCCCCCGGAGCCGTCATGACAGCCGCAGTATTTCCCAAGCCGCGCACGGACATCAGGCCGAACACGGCGGAATTCGAGCGTCTTCCCTATGTCAAACCGACGGGTTTTCGCGAATACGACGCGCGCTGGTTGTTCCCGCAGGAGATTAACCTCATGGGAATGCAGGCGCTGGGGATCGGGCTCACGACCCTGATGCGCGAGCGGGGCGTGCCGGTGCGCATCGTGACGGGCCATGACTACCGCTCCTATTCGTCGAGCATCAAATCCGCGCTCATCGCCGGGCTGCTGGCGGGCGGCGCCGAGGTTCACGATATCGGCCTTGCGCTCTCGCCGACCGCCTATTTCGCGCAGTTCGCGCTTGAAGTGGAGGGCGTGGCGATGGTCACTGCAAGCCACAACGACAATGGCTGGACCGGCATCAAGCTCGGCATGGCGCGGCCGCTCACCTTCGGCCCGGAAGACATGAGCGAACTCAAGGCGATCGTGCTCGAAGGCCGCTTCGCGCCGCATGAAGGCGGGACGTATCAATTCCACGGCGACATCGCCGAACGCTATATCGCCGATCTCACCGACCGCAAGCCCCTCACGCGCAGGATCAAGGCGGTGGTTGCGTGCGGCAACGGCACGGCGGGCGCTTTCGCGCCGGAGGTGCTGGCGAAGCTCGGCGTGGAGGTTATCCCGCTCAACACCGATCTCGACTACACCTTCCCCAACCATAACCCCAACCCGGAATCGCTGAAGATGCTGCATGCGGTGTCAAATGCCGTGCGGCTCTCGGGCGCCGATGTCGGCCTTGCCTTCGACGGCGACGGCGACCGTTGCGGCGTGGTCGACAACGAAGGCACGGAGATTTTCGCCGACAAGGTGGGCGTGATGCTCGCGCGCGATATTTCGGGTTTGCACAACGACGCGAAATTCGTGGTGGACGTGAAGTCGACGGGGCTGTTTTCCACGGACCCCGTGCTCGTCAAGAACGGCGCCCAGACCGCCTACTGGAAGACCGGCCATTCCTATATCAAGCGCTACAGTCACCAGACGGGCGCGCTCGTCGGCTTCGAGAAGTCGGGCCATTATTTCTTCAACCCGCCGCTCGGGCGCGGCTATGACGACGGTATCGTGTCGGCCATCGCGATTTGCGACATGCTTTCGCGCAACCCCGACAAGACCATGGCGGAGCTTTACCGCGACCTGCCGAAGACGTGGCAGTCGCCGACGATGTCGCCCCATTGCGACGACGAGAAGAAATATGACGTGGTCGACCGCGTGATCGCGCATTTCAAGGCGATCGCGGACCAGGGCGGCGAGATCGCGGGCCAGAAGATTTCCGAAATCCTCACCGTGAACGGAATCCGCCTCGTGCTCGAAGACGGCACTTGGGGCCTCGTGCGCGCCTCGTCGAATAAGCCGGAACTCGTGGTCGTCGTTGAAAGCCCGGCATCGGACGCGAACATGCGCGCGATCTTCGCCGAGATCGACCAGCATCTCGCCACCTATCCCGAGATCGGCGAATATAATCAGAAGATATAAAACGATGCGGACACGGTCTTTCCTTGTGGCCGCTTGCGTAATGGCGGTCTCCGACGCTTTGGCGAACGACACGTCTGCGGCGATGGAGGCGGGTGGCCTCATGCCGGTCCAAAACACGACTGTTCAGATTAAGTCGGAAGTCTTGACGATCTCGCCGTGGCGTATCGAAGTCGAATATGTTTTCGTCAATCGTACTGAAAGCGATGTGACGACGACAGTGATGTTTCCGATGCCGGACTACCCGCTGCGAGAAATGCATTTCAGTCCGTGGTCGGTTCCCTACAGCGGACGCCCCAACTTTCTTCAGTTTACGACGCAGGTCGATGACATTGATGTGAAAATGACGCCGGAGATCCGCGCGGTCTTGCCGAAAAGCGGCCGAGATGTGACCGACGATCTGCGAAAGCTCGGAGTGCCATTTTACGTCGATCTTTCTCCGTATAGGGAGACAATGAACGAAAACATATATCGGAAATTGATTGAGCTTGGCGCTATCGAAACTATTGATGAAGAGGAAGATGTTCCATTGTGGACAGTAAAGACCTCATTCTACTGGAGGCAGACATTCCCAGCTGGAAAAGAACTGCGCATTCGCCATCGTTATATACCGGGTGTATTCAAAAGCTTTGTAAGCGAGAAGGAGGATGAGTGGTGTACAGATGAGGCTTATAAGGCCAAGGTAAGGAGTATTCTGAAAGAAAAAGCTGAAAAGTCGTCCTATCTAAATGGACAGGCTGTAAAGTACATTCTTCGAACGGGTGCAAATTGGGCAGGTCCCATCGAGAGATTTAAGTTAAAGATCAATAAGGGATCTGGCGTTTCTCTTGTTTCGACTTGCGCGATTTCGGGCCTCTTTATTAAGAAAGAGGGTGAGACATTTGTCGCGGAGGCGCAGAACTACACGCCGAGAGAGGATCTCAACATTCTTTTCGTGATGAAGTAGGAACTCCGCTCAAGACTTTCGAGGGTATCGTTTTTGAGCATCTCGCGCGCCGTCGAGCCAGTTCGCGCCTTGCTCCCGAAAACGGCCCGGCAAGCCTGTGCGCCACATTTCCCGTTCCGCTGGGCTGTCGCAGCGAAATCGCGCGCGCCAATCGCGTCGTAGAAATCGCAGAACCCGAGCGCTGGCATACAACATATTGTCGCAGGCATTTTGCCTGACAAGGGACTGAAGAATTAACGGATTTTAATACAGAGCGCGTCCGGAGCGACCGCCCGGCTTCTGGCACGGCAACTTCGAGCCGCGGCACCGCCTTAATTAAACTTTAGCGAAAAGGCCGCCGGTCGCCAGCGGAAGCTGTGCCACATAAGCCGGCGAGGATGACCTCGACGCCGACGCGACGCTGAAAGCGCGCATGTCCGGTGTGAGCATCCTCTGTCATCACTCGTAACAGGTAGGTGAGTATGCGACTGCTTCTCACAGCAGCCATTGTCATGCTTTTCGCAATTCCGGCCAACGCAACCCATCGGCATCGTCATCACGCCAAGCAACTCGGTACGAGCGAGGCGAGCCTCGGCAGAGGCAGTAGCGGCGGCCTCGTCACAATCACCACGGCAGCCGGGCCGATCCGCGTCGCCGCTCATCTCGCCGGGCGCTTTCAGGCCCTGATCGCCGACTTCGTCGCGCACGGCTACAAGCCGCGTTCGGTCCATTGCCATGCTCACGGCGGACATGTTCCCAACTCGCGCCACTACTCGGGCGCGGCCTGCGACTTCGATCAGCGCGGTTGGGGGCTGACGACCTCTTTCATGTACCAGGCGCGCGCAATCATCGCGAAACATGGCTTCCGCGACGGATGCAGTTTCAACGATTGCGGCCATGTGGATGATGGCGGCGCGGTTCGCTACGCTGCGCGAAAACAGTACAGGCCGGGCGTGCGGAGCGCGAATGCACGCGGACAGAAGCGCTATTACGTGCGCTATGCCCGAGACGACGACGATTCCGATAGCTGAGCGGTCGACTGACATCGATATCGCAAAGGCTGATGCCGTCCCCGGCGATGATTTCGGGGACGGCATGAGGAAATGTTGTCTCGTTTCATGAAATCCGCCGCGTTGCCATGTGCTGAATTGGGGCATGCCGCAAGTCGGCCGTCGGTGGGCTCCGCAGATTGTGTCGTGTCGATCGGCTTGTCTCCGCCAAACCGTTGCCTTTAAACGCAAGGTGATCCGGGGAGGACAGGTCTATTTGTCGTTCGCGGCGAGCCCGTCGGTGATGGTCGTGGCCTGATCCATGAAACGCTTGATCGCGACCAGTGCCGGCTGTGTGCACGTCCGGTAGGTGCGGGAGTAGTCTCGATAGCCGCGATTGAAGGCTTCGACGAGCTTGGCCCGCCTCAGCGCGCTCGTTCCTTCCGAACTGACAAGCTCGCGCATATGCTCGCGCCAGACCTGCCCCTCATTCGCCCCGCAAAGCTCCCGCAAATAGTGCAAGGTGCCAAGAATCTCGGCAAGGCGGAAAAGCTGTGCGTCGTAAGGGCGGTCTTCGGAGCCGAGTTTGCCCTGCGGCGCGGCTTCCTGCTGAACCTGGGGCGGCGGCGGAGCGGGCTGCTGGCGCGGGGGCGCGCGGCGCTGTTGCTGCGGAGGCTGTTGCGGTTGCAATAACCTGTCGAAGAATTGCGCCTCGGCGGGTTGCATCGCTGCGAAGGCCGCCCACGCCATGGCGATCGCCGCAGCGCCTCTCAGACATTTCCGTGTCATGCCTATCATCATGAGCCTTTGCAGAGTGCAGCCTTCGCGCTCCGTATTGCCGTCTCAAGCCCCGGCGTGCAGGTGAGGTGTCCGCGCTGCTCGTCGGTAAAAAAACAAGCCTCGGTAACATCGCCGCCCGCGACAGGCGCGCGGGTAACGGCTTCCGTCGCGAAAACGGCAATCATGAAGTGTGCAATCACCGCGCCATCGTCGTCCCGCGCTATCGCATCGGCAACATCGCCCAAAGTCAAAGCCGAGGCAAGAAGCCCCGTCTCCTCGAAGAGTTCGCGGGATGCTGCCTCGCGCGCGGTTTCGCCGAGAAGCACCGCGCCACCGGGCAGCGACCACATCCCCGCATAGGGCTGTTTGCTGCGCCGAACGAGAAGCGTGGCCGGACCTCGAAAAACCGCTATCGCAACTCCGGCGCGAGGATAGAACGAAGACATTGCGCGATCCCTTTCGCCGAAAGCTTTCTTCTTTATTGTCCGCCGGTCCGTCGTCGGGGGTTGAAACCCCGGCCTGTAGCCTTTAGGTTGTAGATTCTCGAACGGTAATACTCCCGTTCGAGCTATTGTGGCACATGTCTTGAGTATTGCACCGGCATCATGGTTTTGTTGCAAGTGACACATGTCTGAATTGCTTTCATTTACCGGCCCGGCAAATCCGGCTCAGCATGCCAGGGAGCCTGTTCTCGTCGTCATGCATCGACGCGAGTCCCAGCCGGGAGCCGTCGGTCAACTGCTCCGAGCGCACGGGCATGCCCTCGACATCAGGCGGCCGCGCTTCGGGGATCCTCTTCCCGCTTCGCTCGACGGATATGCGGGCGCAATGGTCTTCGGCGGTCCGATGAGCGCCAACGATCCCGACGATTACATCCGTCGCGAAATCGACTGGATCGGCGTACCGCTTTCCGAGGGCAAACCCTTCCTCGGCATATGCCTCGGCGCGCAGATGCTGGCGAAGCATCTCGGCGCGACGGTTACGCCGCACGCGGCAGGCCATCTGGAGGCGGGATGGGAACCCATCCATCCGCACGACCAGACTCTGGGGCCATGGCCGAGCCACGTCTATCACTGGCATTTCGAGGGCTTTTCGCTCTGCCGCGACTCGGTGCGGCTGGCCGCGGGCGAAGTGTTCGAAAATCAGGCGTTTCGCCACGGCAGTAACGCTTTCGGTCTGCAATTCCATCCCGAGATCACGCTTGCGATGATCCACGGCTGGACGGTGCGCGGCGCCGCTAAGCTCGCGCATCCGGGTGCTCAGAATGCCAAAGGCCATATCGAATCGCACGCCCTTCACGGTGAGAAGCTCCGCGCGTGGACGGCGCATTTTATCGATACGTGGCTGAAGAGCGCCGACCGGCGGGAGGCAGCGCCCGATCTTCAGCGCGCCGCTTGACGCGACGAAAGC
>NZ_JASGFR010000052.1:0-22455 GCF_047605405.1 Rhodomicrobium sp.
GGAACCACCTTGCATCTGCCGCATTCTCTGATTAGTGATAAAAAACGAAATTCGTCACAAGTCAGCCGCAGGTGAAAATAAGCCTATGACGCAAACCTCGACCGCTGAGACCACGCGCGATCGCATTCTCGGGGAGGCCGAGCGCCTGTTTCGCCATTTCGGGTATTCGAAGACCACAGTCGCGGACATTGCCCATGCATGCGGCATGTCACCCGCGAACGTGTACCGTTTCTTCGGGTCCAAGGCCGAGATCAACGAGGCGATCTGCGCCCGCATCATCGCGACGCTGCATACCAGTCTGCGGACGATTGCAAGCGCAAGCGGCGCGGCGAGCGCCCGCCTGACACGGTTCATCGAACATCTGTCGGACCATACTCGCAACACACTCATCAATGACAGGAAGGTCCACGACATGGTTGTGGTCGCCATGGACGAGCAGTGGGATGTAATCGAGCCACATCTTCGTTTCATTGACGAAATGGTCGCCGAAATCATCGCAAGCGGCATTGCGTCCGGCGAATTTCGCGCTCAAGACCCTGATGAGGCCGCGAGGCGCACTGTTGGCGCAATCATGGTCTGCTCCCATCCGGTCGTCGTTGCGCAATTCGGTTCAAACCCAAGGACGCCTTCGGCCTCGGATATGGCCGCGTTCGTTCTTTCAGCCCTGAGGGCTTAAGGCAAAAGCAGAAGAGGCTGAATCCATGCTGTCTTTTGATGACGATTATGAGAATTCATCATTTCACACCCGGTGGCAGGTTCGGGGTGCGGTGACCATTCTTCTCCTCCCGCTCGCTCTCGCGGCATGCGGCGACAAACAGGAGGCGTCGCAACCCGCTCGCCCGGTCAAGACATTCGTCGTCCAGCCGCCATCGGCTGAACGCACGCTCACCTACTCAGGCGTGATTGCGCCTCGCATTGAAAGCCAGCTCAGCTTTCGGGTCGCGGGCAAGATCGTCGAGCGCTTCGTGAATGTCGGCGAACAGGTGAAGGCGGGCCAGAAGATCGCACGCCTTGACGAAGTGGACCTGAAGCTCGCGGAAAACAGCGCTCGCGCCAGTGTTCAGAGCGCGAAGGCGCGCGTCGACGTTGCGAAGGATGCCTTCGACCGCGCGGCCTATCTGCTTCCGAAGGGCTTCATCGCCAAGGCCGTCTATGACCAGCGGAAGCTGGATTACGACGCCGCAACGGCAGCGTACACCTCGGCGAAGGACCAGCTCGATCAGGCTGCGAACGCAACAAGCTATGCGCTTCTTGTCGCCGACAAGGACGGTATCGTAACGGCTGTCCGCGCCGAGCCGGGGCAGGTGGTGAGCGCGGGCCAGGCGGTGATTTCTCTCGCCCTCACGGAATCCGTCGAGGTGGCGGCCGCAGTGCCGGAGAATGAAATCGCGCGGCTCAGCGTGGGCGAACCTGCCCGCATCGCGCTTTGGTCGGCGCCCGAAATAAGCAGCGACGGCAAGATCCGCGAGATCGCCAGCGCCGCAGATACGGCCTCGCGCACCTATGCCGTTCGCGTGGCGATCGCGCATCCGAGGCCGGAAATGCGCCTTGGCATGACGACGTCCGTTACATTTCGCGTCAAGGAGGCGACGCCGCCTGTCGTCGTGCCTCTGACCGCGCTTACCGAAGACGGGGGAAAGCCCGTTGTCTATGTCGCTGACAAGGCGCGCGAGACGGTCGCACGCCGCGAAGTGACGCTCGGGGGAGTGGCGGAGGATGGCGTGCGCATAACGTCAGGCCTCATTCCGGGCGAGATCGTTGTCAGCGGCGGCATTCAGTTTCTGAGAGACGGCATGGAAGTGCGTCTCTCGCAGGATTTCTCCCCGACGGTCGCCGCCCACGGCTCGCGGACCTACTGAACAGAACTCGATCGGGACGCGACACAATGGAACCCTCCAACCAGCGTGCTTCCGCAAGGCACGAAGACAACGGCGGCTTCAATCTATCCGCATGGGCCATTCGCCATGGAAGCCTGACGCGGTTCTTGCTGGTTCTTATCCTCGCGATGGGCATCTATGCGCTGAAGAACCTCGGCCAGAAGGAAGACCCGGACTTCCAGTTCCGTATGATGGTTGTTCAGGTCGAGTGGCCCGGAGCCTCCGTACGCGAGATGCAGGAGCAGGTTGTCGACAAGATCGAGACCAAGCTTCAGGAGACGCCCCATCTCGATTATGTGCAGTCCTATACTCATCCGGGCAGCGCGGTGGTGTTCGTGGAATTGCGCGGCGATGCAAGGGGGCGCGACGTGCCCGATGCATTCTACCAGGTTCGCAAGAAGATCGGCGACATCAAGCAGAACCTGCCCGCGGGCGTCGTCGGGCCCTTCTTCAACGACGAGTTCGGCGACACCTACCTCGCGCTCTACGCCATCGAGGGGAAGGGCTTCAGCTATCCGGAATTGCGAGACTTCGCGAAAAGCGCACGCGATGTCCTGCTGCGCGTTGAGGGCGTCGGCAAGGTGGACCTGCTCGGCGTGCAACCGGAAAAGGTCTACATCGAGATTCCGTCGCGAGTGCTGGCCGAACGCAATATCGCCGTAGCGGACATCAAGGCGGCGCTGGATGGGCAGAACAGTCAGGCGCCGGCCGGTTCGGTGCAGACGAGCGAGCGAGCGGTCCGGCTCGACGTTCAGGGCTCGATCATGACCGTCGATGAAATCCGCGAGCTTCGCCTTCGCGCGGGCGCGCAGACCGTCCGCCTCGGCGATATCGCGGAGGTAAAGCGGGGCCTCGAAGATCCGCCGGTCGCCCGCATCCGCCATGACGGCAACGAGGCCGTGCTGCTCGGCGTCGTCATGTCGAACGGCTATAATGTGGTGGAAGTCGGCAAGACGCTCGAAACCGGTCTCGCGCAGATTCATAACGAACTGCCGGTCGGCGTGACTTTCACGAAGATTTCCGATCAACCCGCCGTGGTGACGAAGGCCATCGGCGAGTTTCTGAAGGCGCTCGGCGAGGCGTTGCTGATCGTGCTCGCGGTGTCGCTGCTGGCGCTGGGCTGGCGAGCGGGCGTGGTCGTCGCGCTGACGATCCCGCTCGTTCTCGCGGCGACGTTCCTCGCCATGTTCATCATCGGCATCGATCTCCAGCGCATCTCGCTCGGCGCGCTGATCATCGCACTCGGCCTTCTCGTCGACGATGCCATGATTGCCGTCGAAATGATGGAGCGGAAGCTCGACGAAGGCTTCGACAAGGTCCGGGCCGCCTCGTTTGCCTACACATCGACGGCCTTTCCGATGCTGACGGGCACGCTGATAACGACGGCGGGCTTCATCCCGGTGGGTTTCGCAGCGAGCACATCGGGGGAATATGTGAATTCCCTGTTCTGGGTGGTGGGCCTTTCGCTTGTCATCTCGTGGTTCGCCGCCGTTTATTTCACGCCCTATATCGGGCACACGATGCTGCGTCACCGTCCGGTGGAAAATCCGGAGCACCATGACGTCTACGATACGCCCATCTATCGGCGGCTCCGCGCGGCAATCGCGTTTTGCATCCTGCATCGCAGGAAGGTCGTTTCGATCACCGCCGCAACCTTCATCCTGGCGCTCATCGGTTTTGCCTTCGTCCCGAAATCGTTCTTTCCCGGCTCGGATCGTCCCGAAATTCTCGTCGACCTCTGGCTTCCGGAGGGCTCGTCATACGCCGAAACCGATGCCGCGGCGAAGAAGCTCGAACAGAAGCTGCTCGCCGATCCCGACGTGGCGACCTTCACGGCCTTCGTGGGCGAGGGCGCGCCGCGCTTTTTCCTCCCGCTCGACCAGCAGCTTCAAACCAAGAATTTCTCGCAATTTCTCGTTTTGCCGAAGAACACCGAAGGCACGGCAATGCGCGATGCGGTGGTCCACAGGATCCGCGCGTTGCTGTCGGCGGAATTCCCCAATGTTCGCTTCAAGGTGGAGCCGCTGACGCTGGGGCCGCCGGTGGGCTGGGCGATCCAGCTCCGTGTGCAGGGGCCCGACCGTGCGGAGGTACGCCGTATCGCGAACGAGGTGACGAAGGCCGCCGCCGCGAACCCGCTCGTCTTCAATTTGCACGACAACTGGCTTGAGCCTGCGCCGACACTCCAACTCGATATCGATCAGGACCGCGCGCGGGCTATCGGCGTCACCTCGAATGCGGTGCGCCAGACGCTGCAAACGGTGCTGTCCGGCAACACGCTCGCGGAGTTCCGGGAGAAGGACCAGACCATAGGCGTGGTTCTTCGCGAGCCCGATCGCACGCGCGGCCTGCTTACAGCGGTGGAAAACGCCTACGTCAAGACCTCGTCGGGCGGAGCCGTACCCGTGTCGCAGGTCGCGAAGGCGCGGCTCGTGTTCGAACCGGGTGTCGAATGGCGGCGCGACCGCCTGCCGACGATCACCGTTCGCGGACAAATCCCGGATGGCGTTCAGTCGGTCGACGTCGTCACCGCCATCTACAAGGAACTCGCGCCGCTCCGCGCTGGTCTGCCGCTCGGCTATCGCATCGAAATGCAGGGCGGCGTCGAGGAATCGGCCAAAGGGCAGACGTCGATTGCCGCGAAGGTGCCGATCCTCGTCATCGTCGTCCTCCTTCTGCTGATGGTGCAATTGCAGAGTTTCTCGCACACGCTGCTGGTGCTCGTGACGGCGCCGCTCGGGATCATCGGCGCTTCGTTCGCGCTGCTCGTGACGCAGATGCCTTTCGGCTTCGTGGCGATTTTGGGCGTGATCGCACTCGCGGGCATCATCATGCGCAACACGGTGATTCTCGTGGACCAGATCCAGCAGGATCTCGCTGCGGGAATCGACACCTATAATGCCATCGTCGGCTCGGCGGTCAGACGCTTTCGCCCGATCATGCTGACGGCGACGGCGGCCGTGCTGGCGCTCGTTCCGCTCGCGGGGTCTTCGTTCTGGGGGCCGATGGCGGTGGCGATGATGGGCGGAATCCTCGCCGCGACGGTCCTCACGATGACATTTCTGCCGGCGCTTTATGCGCTTGTGTTCCGGGTTGCTGTGCCGGGCGTCGAGGGACGAACCCAACGGCCCGGGCAAGAAAACGCCACGGTACAGCCAGAGCTTGTAAAGGCCGGTCAATAGGAGATGCAACGGCGCGGGGAGTTTTCAGTCCTCTCCGCTCCGCACCATGTGGATAAGCTCCGCGCGCGGAGGTTGGGCTTGCACGGGGGAGCCGTTTAACATTTAATGCCTTAGCTTCTCGGAGTGGCGCGAGCGACAGCGGGATTTCGGGCCTCGAATGCGGACGAGGCTCGATCTGGGGCAAGGAGCCCGCTTTGAAATTCGCTTCACGTTTCCGAAATGAGAGTGGCCGGAGTTGGAGCGGGCTGAGCAGGAGCCTTGCTAAATGGCCATAAATTTAAATAAACTATCGTGTGCCGGTTTGAGGGGTCATGTTGGCAGACGATGGTCCGAGCGGGGTATAGAGCTATGATTCCGGGGTCCGCGGAGGTCTGCCTTTCCGCGTTGTTCGTCGATTTCGACAACGTGTATCTATCCTTGCGCCGCCAGAGCGAGGAAGCCGCCGGGCGATTCGCCCGCAATCCGGCTGAATGGATGGCTCGAATCGCGACGGGCGGGCTTGTCCGCTTCAAGTCGCATTCCGATTATGTGCGGCGGCGATTCGCCGTGGCGCGCTGCTATGGCAATCCGGGCCGGAAGCTCGTCAGCCGTGGCGGCCCGCACGATCCGCACAACTTCGCCGACGTCCGCGTGAATTTCATGATGGCGGGTCTCGAAGTTGTGGACTGCCAGCCGCTTTCCAACCAGTTCAAGAACGGCACCGACATCAAGATCGCGTGCGACATCCGCGATTTTCTGGAGCATCCGACGCGCTTCGGCGAATTCATCGTCCTTTCGGGCGACGCCGATTTCACGCCCGTTCTGCATCATCTTCGTTCACACGACCGCCGCACCGTGGTCTATGCGAATGAAAGCACAGCGGATATCTACAAGGCGTTCAGCGACGGCTGGATCGAAGAACGCGACATGATCGCCTTCCTTCTCGGCGAGACAGCGGGCGATGCGCCGATGATCGGTCAGGACCGTGCGCCGCGCCTCGGCTATGACGGCGCAAGACAGCCGGGCTACGAGCAGAACCGCTCGCACACGCCTCCCGCCACTCTTCCCGCGGCGCATGCGCCAGCATCATCGCTTCCGGCAGTGCCGCAAGCCGGCTTCAACGGTCATCCTTCGTTTCAGGGCTACGGCGCGCCCGCTCAGGCGATACCCGCGCCGTCGCCCGCTTACGGCGCACCGGCGCAGGCCATTCCGGCGCCTCCCGCTTATGGAGCCCCTTCGCAGGCGATCCCCGCCGCGCCCAATTACAGCGGCTACAACCTTCCGCAGGAACCGGCAAAGCGCAGGCTGCCTTCGGGGCATGCGAATTCGGCGGTGCAATCCCTGATCGAGGACTTCCAGTCGATCGGGGCGGAGATCCTGAATCTCGTCCTCGATGTGGTGCAATCCTCCGAGAAGCCCGTTCCGATCGCCTATCTGGCAGACCGCGCGCAAAAAATCCTCGGTCACGCCAAGACGCTCGGCACGAACTGGGCAGGCTCCGGCGGATTCCTGAACTTCCTCAACGCCACGCTGCCCGACAACTTCCGTCTCACGGACAAGCCGCCGCATTTCGTCTACGATCCCACGCGGCACAGGATCGAGGAGCGCGTCGATCTGGCGTCGCCGCAGCCCGCTCCGCAGAAGCTTGTGGACAGGCAGCCCGCTCCGCAGCCTCAGCCGCAGGAAACGGGCTCGTCCAAGCTCGCGGAACTGCAAACCTCGATCACCCGCATCTACGACGCCTGCAAGGCGCCGCCGCTTCCTCCGAGCGAATATCAGCTGCTGTTCACGCTGATCGCGACCGAGGTTCACGAGCGCGGATTCGCTCCCGTGAAGACAGCGCAGGCGGTCGTCGAGCGGGCCACGCGCGAGGGGCTTCGCGTCGCGATGAAGGACGTGTCTTTCGTGCTCGACGCGGTGGACGAGATCGACCCATGGCTTGAACATACCCGCTCACCGGCGGCCGTGGCGCGCGCCTATCGCGATTTCGTGCTGGCGAAGTGCCACCATGCGGGAGTGAAGCTCACCGAGGACGAGCATCAACTCGTTCAGGTCTGGTTCGGCGCCAGCCAGTGGTCGGCCGTCGGCCAGACGACGATCAATTCCAGCGCTGGCCCTCAGGCAACGCCCTTGACCCCGGTCGGTGTGCAAAGGCCCGCACCCAATCCACGCAGCTACATGGCCGATTCCGCCTTGCCGCCGCCGGATCCTCGCAGTGATATTCCGCTCCCGCCGGATTTCGGGTTCGATCGCGAGCTGGAACCGGAGCAGGCGCCAAAACAGCGGTTCAGCTTCAAGCATTGACGGGCGCGCCGCCGCGCCGCGTGAACTCGCAACCACCGAAAAAGCGGCCCCGTGGCCGCCTTCACACTGCTGACAAAGCTCCCGCCTCGGCGGGAGCTTTTTGATTCAGCGGGCATTCTGAAAAGCCGGTTCCCCAACAGACGGCGCTCGACATGGCGAGCATCGGGGGCTGGTCCCGAAGGACCACTCTGATGAAGATCGAAGCGGCGGGCCACCTTCATCAGTACCTTATGCCCGATGCGATGGTGCAGATGGCTGCCTCCAAAAGGCGCCGCTTGCGCGACTTCGCTCTCCATCGGGGGGCCTTGCAAACAGAGGGCTTTCAGAGAAAACCAGCGGCATTGTAATCTTGCAATTCAAAGCCGTCACGTCTAAGCTGAAGAGATCGGCAGATTATCAATCAATGTTACGAGACTTTGCTTCCTTTTTGCGATAGCGACCAAGTTCTCAATCCGGCGGATGTCGCAACGTTCGTCTTGAATGCCAAACGGGGGATGCCGCTTTCCCTTGCCGGTTTAGAGCCAGGCGACCTGCGGACACTCATCGATCAAGCCGAACTGCCTCGAAACTTCATTCGGGTGCTGTTTCGGACCACTCAACCGTGGAGATCGTCGCAAGACGTAGTCCAGCAGATCGCCTCTTTCATGGCATCTTCCGCGTTGCGGCTGTGGCCGCGCTGGTACGCGGGGGCGGGTGTCGACTTCGGCATTTGCACCAACGATTCACTCGGGCGGCATGCCGTTCGCGTTCTGGCGAACGAAGCAGCCAAAAACGTCGCGGGCGTGCAGCCTCGTTGGGCGGAACTGGCTGCGCTTTCGGCACTTCGCGCCAAGCTCCCGCTTGTTGATGGCTTTTCCCTCGCCGCCAGCATCGAGCAGTTAACGAAGGCGATAGCGCCAGACGGACTTGTGATGGCGGTGACGTTTCCAGATGGCGAAAGCAACGCGCCGTCTGACGCTTTCGTGCGCGCGCTTGAATGGATCGCGCAGTTTTGCGGCGTCGTCGTCCTGTTCAACAGTCTTCCGCCGAACGAACCGCCTTTCGACCGTATTCTTCATGGCGCGCGCATCGTGGGAGAAAGGGCACCTTCGACCGTGCCACGAAGCGAAGCCCTTGCCCCTTGGATCGCGCCTTGGCGCGGCTCGCCCCATCCTTTGAGCGACATCGAAAAAAAGGTGGCGACGATGCTTGCGGCCGACGCCGAACTTGGCGCGCTCTTCACCTTCAACCAAACGGTCACGACCGAACGCGGTACGCAGCCCCGGGTGGACCTTCTGTGGGCCGAGGGCCGTCTGGTTGTGGAACTTGATGGATATGAGAGCCACGGAAGCCGGTCAGCCTTTGCGCGCGACCGCCATCGCGATTATGAGCTAATGCTGAGCGGCTACATCGTGCTTCGCCTTGCCAATGATGAGATCGCGCAGGACTGCGAAAAAGCCCTCGAAAAGATCCGCGATCTGGTGCGCCTGCGCCGCCAGACGATGACAATGGAGGTTTGAGGTGGCAGCCAAGACCAAGACCGAAGCTGGCAAGAAGACTGGCGGAAAGAAGACGTCGCCCGAAAAGCAGGCGCTCATAATGTGGGCGCTACTGGCCAAGGAAAACGCTGGTGCATTTCGTGGTGATCTGAAACCGACGCCGGAAAAGGCGGATCGCGAAGCGCTGGAAGACGCGGGGCTCATCAAATGGTGGAAGGTCGGCCAGAAGATTTGGATCGAGGTTTCGGACAAGGGTTGGGCGTGGGCCAATGAAAACCTGGGCCATGCGCTGCCCGCGCAATCGAACGCCGGCGCAGAAATCCTGCGCGGCTGGCTTGTGAAGCTCGATGCCTTCCTCAACACGCGTGGACTGGCGCTGGCTGATGTTCTTGCCGCACAGCCTGCGCCTCCAAAGACAAACGGCCATGACAAGACGCCGCCGAAGGTGCCAGCAGGCTCGCTTCGCGACCGCATCCGCGCCGCGTATCTCGACGCGACCGGCGGCCGCTTCAACACGCGTGCCCTTCTGAAGGACATCCGCACGCGACTCGCGGATGTGGAGCGCGCCACGCTGGATGAAGCGCTTACCCTCATGCAGCGGGAGGATGCTGCCGTGCTCTATCCTCTCGACAATCGCGCGGAGATCACTGATGCCGACCGCGCGGCTTCCATTTCCTTTGCCGGTGAACCCCGCCATATTCTTTGGATTGAAAGATAATGCCTGTTTCCGAAGCTCCGCTTGAAGCCTTTCGTTCCGTGAATTTCGACTGGACGAGACAGTTGAAAAGTGTCTGGACAGACCCGCACTATCACGTTTCGAATATCAACCAGTCAGCGACCGACGACATCATGGATTATTTCCTGTCGAGGACGCAGGTTGAAGGCGACAATGAACCGCTCGGCAAGGTTCTTGTCGGGCCAGCGGGCTTCGGAAAAACTCACCTTATCGGCGAATTGCGGCGGCGTGTCTGGAGGGCAAACGGATGGTTCGTCCTCCTCGACTTCGTCGGCGTGAAAGATTTCTGGTCGTCCGTTGCGCTCGGTTTTTTGAGTTCGCTGCAGGTTCGGACACCTGGCCGGCAAACCCAATACGATCTGCTCATCAGCCGTCTCGCCGATTACCTCGGTATCAAGAGCGATCTCGCGGCGGCAACGAAATGGTATCAGAAGGACGCCCGCGAGCTCGTCACCGAGATTGTGAAGCTCTTCCTTTCGGCGCTGTCGAGGGTGGACCGTTCCGCCACCCTTAAGCATCGCGACGTGGTGACTGCACTCGTGCTGATGATTTCGGAGGATCTCGACTACCATAGCGTTGCGCATGCCTGGCTGCAGGGGATGGACGTCGATCAGGAAGAAGCGCGGCCGCTCGGTTTGAGGGAAGAGAACTCACCGATCAAGGTTGTCGAGGGGCTTTCATGGCTGATGAGTCTCGTCGGCCCCACTCTCATCGCGGTCGATCAGATTGATGCGATCGTCAGCGCCAGCAACGCGCAGGCACGCGCTCGGGCGGCACAGCAAACGAATGAAGAAGAACTTGAGGCAAAGGCTATCGTGGAGCTTCTCGCTGAAGGCTTGATGGAAATCCACGAGAAGAAGCGGCGAGCAGTCACGGTTGTTTCATGCCTCGAAGCGACCTGGAAAATTATCGAGGGCGGCGCAACGGCTTCGATCCGCGATCGCTACCTGAGCGGGCTGCCTTTAAAAACGCTGCAAACGCGCGAGACGGCGGAAGCGCTCATCGCAGCGCGTCTGGCTCCAGCCTATGAGCAGTACGGCTTTACGCCGCCCTATCCTACATGGCCGTTTACAGGCAAGTCGTTGGACGCCGCTGTCGACTACACGCCGCGCCAGCTTCTGAAGCGCTGCGAAGACTTTCGCCGGAAATGCGTCGCCGAAGGCCGCGTTACAGAATGCCTGTCGCTGGAAGACAAGGCAGCTTCCGCTGAGACAGCGCCGCCGCGGGCCGACATCGAAGCAGCGTTCGAGCGCGAGGTGGCCGTGGCCAATGTCGCGCCGCTGTTCACGCCCGCGGGCGAGGACGACCTTCGCGCGCTGCTCGATTCCACGCTTCAGTTCCTCGTCAAGCACTACGACTTGCCCGATGCAATCGATGCCGAGGCGCAGCGCGACCCCGACCAGAAGCGGCCTTCGCTGCATGGGCGCGTGTCCTTCACGTTCCATGACGAGGGCGACCGCGAACAGCATTACTGCTTCCGCATCATCGAGCACGTAAACGCAATCGCATTCCAGTCGCGCCTCAAGGCGGCGATGACGGCATCCGGCATCGATACGGCGCTGAAATTCCGCCATCTCTACGTGCTGCGCACTTCTCCGCTCCCGACGGGCAAGAAAACCGAAACGCTGCTGGATCAGTTCAGGAAGGCGGGCGGCAAGATCATCGTGCCCGCTGAAAAGGATCTCCGTATTTTTGCCGCGCTTCGTTCGCTCGCGAAAGAGGACAATATCGAATTCGAGGCTTGGCTGCGCAGCAAGAAACCGTTGTTCGAGACGGATTTCTTCAAGAGCGTGGAGCTTGCGCCGCCGCCGTTCCTGTCGGATGGTGGCAACCCATCGGGTGACGACAGACCGAGTGGTGGTGGCCCGGCAGGTGGCCCCGGAAGCGGAGGGGTGGGGCCCGCCAGCAACGGAGCGGGCAACGGGTCTTCCCCCGGCAATGCCGCGGCGCGCGACAACACGCGTGCAGGCTCCCATAAAAGCGGCGATCACGCGAGAAGCGATGCCAGTCAGCACGAGCGAAAGAACGCGCCGCGTCTGATCCCGCTCGGGCGGCGGTTCGAGCGCGGCCAGCTCGGTGACCCCGTGTCTCTCGACGCAGCCCTCCTGCCGCGCCACGTCGCCATCATCGCCGGATCGGGCTCCGGCAAGACCGTGCTACTGCGGCGAATCGTCGAGGAGGCCGCTCTTCTCGGCATTCCCGCCATCGTTCTCGATATCAACAACGACCTTTCGCGTCTCGGCGACCGCTGGCCGGAAACGCCCGCCGATATGTCTGCCGAGGACGCCGGCAGGGCTGAGAGGTATCACGAGAACACGGATGTCGTGATCTGGACGCCGGGCGCGAGCAGCGGCCGCCCGATGTCGCTGCCGCTGTTGCCTGACTTCTCGCGCATCGGAGAGGGCCGCGAGGCTCAGGACGAACGCGAGCAGGCCATCGCCATGGCGCTCGCGACGCTGACGCCTTATATCGGCGGCAGCGGCCAAAGGGCGACGCTAAGACAAGGCGTGCTTGCCGCTGCGCTTCGTTTCTTCGCGAAGGACGGCACCGACTCGCTCGAAGACTTCATTCGGCTTCTGTCCGAGCTTCCCGACGGAGTGAGCCAGATCAAGGACTCCTATAAACTCGCAAGCGACATGGCCGACCAGCTTCGCGCCGCTGTCGATACAAATCCGCTGCTGCGCTCAGCCGGTGTGAAGCTCGATCCCGCCCAGCTTTTCTTTGGCGCGAAGGGCAGGACGCGCATTTCGGTCATCAACTTCTCGGGGCTTGCAAGCGAGGCCGCCAAGCAGGCCTTCGTGAACCAGTTGCAGATGGCGCTTTTCACCTGGATCAAGGCCAATCCGAGCGAGACCGGTTTGCTCTACGTGATGGACGAAGCTCAGAATTTCGTGCCGTCGCAAGTTGGCACGCCGTGCAAGGAGAGCGCGAAGTCGCTCGCGGCTCAGGCGCGCAAATACGGCCTCGGAATGATCCTCGCGACGCAGCTGCCGAAAGGCATCGACAACGGCATCGTGTCCAATTGCACGACGCACGTCTACGGCAGGATGAGTTCACCGACTGCCATCGAGGCGATCAAGGATCTGGTTCGAGCCAAGGGCGGCGAAGCCGATGACGTGGGTCGCCTCAAGCTCGGTGAGTTTTATTTTTCGACCGAAGGATCCGCCCGCCCGTTCAAGATCCAGACGCCGCTTTGTCTGAGCTGGCACGCCAAGAACCCGCCGACGGCTGGGGAGGTGATGGAGAAGGCTCGCGCAGTGTCGATTTAAACCCTACCCTGGGTCGCCGACGTAGCCACGATCTTTCGGTTTGAATACGCGCTGCGATATCAGCGCATTGTTAGACCACGCGGACGCGCGGCGAAATGGGGGCGCAGACTTGAGCGACGAAGACGTTCGTTTGGAGTTCGGATCTTCACTGTCTATGGTGCGTCAACACCTCCCAAGTTATTGATTTGTCGCCTATTCTGATTGGTGGGATTGCGTGTCTTTTTCGGCCGGGTGTGCCAGCCTGCCGAATAGCTTCCGATCCCGATGGGAACTCTTCGCGGCAGGCAAAAATGTGAGGGCGGATTTGCACCCGCCGCTCTTTAAAGAGTTGCAAACGCGCAGAGGCGTGCCACCTCAAGGTGCCTTAATTTCAGCGCGGCCGAAGAGCGCCAGCAGCCCATCCGACAGCGCTCCGCGCCATACGAGATAGTCGTGGCCGCCCGCATATTCGCGCGCGATCACCGCATATCCTTTCGCTTCGAGCACGTCGCGCAGATGACGGTTTGTTTCAAGAATGCTCGGGCGTCCGCCGCCTCCAGCTTCGAAGAACCCCGCGCTCAGGAAGAAGCGGACGTCTCGGCGGGGCGTCTTTGCGACGAGCGCGGCGACGTGATTCGCTCGCGCGGGTTCGGCGTCGTCGGGGTGCCACCAATAGGAGCCCGACAGGCTGATGGCATTCCCGAACGCTTCCGGGTGACGAAGGGCGATGGTCGATGAGGCCAGCCCGCCAAAGCTCGATCCCGCGAGAGCGGTGCGCGCGGGGCTATGCCGTAGCGAGGTCGCGGCAAGCACCTTGGGAAGCAGCTCCCCTGCCAGAGCATCGGCGAAGGTTTCGTTGCCGGGAAGCTCGGTCGCCCTCGTATCGCCGTCGATGTTGGGAATGAAGACGGCTACCGTTGGAGGGATCACGCGCGCCGCGATCATATTGTCGAGAATAAGCGGGGTTGGAACCTTGCCCTGATACTCGCGACCGTCGAACACGAAGAGCAGCACGGTTTCGGGATCGGCGGGGTTGAAGTGCGGCGGGGTGTAAATCGTCACGTCGCGCGCATTGCCGAGCTTCGCGCTTGCGAAGGCGAGGGGCGAAAGCTTGCCCGAAGGCGCGCCGACGGGGGCGATCCAGGGCTGCGCGGGCGCGTCCGGCAATGAGAAGGTTGAGCTTTGATTGTAGGCGTCGCCGGCTTCTGCCGGCCACGGCGCGCGATTGAGCGGATCCGCCTTTGCGGTTGCGAGGATCGCGACGCGCCGCTCACGCTCGGTGCCAGCGAGGTCGGGCACGTCTGGCGCAATTTTATAGGAAAGCCGCGTCGAGGAGGGGAGCACATACGTCTTGAACCAGACGTCGCTGTCGCCGAGCCGCTCCATCGGATCGTGATCGGTGCTCGGTGCGCCGAGAATGCGAACGCCGCGCCTGGCTCCGCGCATCAGGAAGGTGACGATCACCTTGCCCTCCGGGCCCGGCTCGACGAGGGGCGTCCCCCTCTCGGCAGCAATCCGCCAGAAGGCATCCGTGCTCTCGCCCGCCGCCACTTTCGCGGCGAGGTCCGCCATCATCGGGCTGACCGGCTTTTTCGGTGGCGCGACCTGTTCGGCCACGCCGATGCGCTTGTCGAGCCTGACAAGCACGCGCCCTGTCCCCCTCGCGCTGAGGCGCAGCACGTCACCCTCATCGGCGACATAGCGAAAATCGCTTCTCCCCGCCGCGTCGCGGAAAAACCGTCGTATAGGCTTGCCGTCCGCCAGGAGTTCGAGCGTGACGGCGGAGCCTCCGGCGTCGACCACGCCCGCCACATAGTCGCCGGGGCGCGTTCCGGCATCGATGACGACCGGAGCCGTCGCCGCGACATTCACTTCCATCGAAGCGCCGGGATCGAGGCGAAGCGGAAGTCCCTCGGCCGCCACGTATGCATGCGGAAACATGGTCATCATCACCGCGAAAAGGCCCGCCCGGGCAAGAGACCGGGCGGGGACTGGGGTTTGCACTTTTACCATGAATATTTGACCTGCCCCGTCACCGCACGGCCGGAACCGTAGAAACAGGCCCCGGCGCTGGCGCAGGATGCCACATACTGCTCGTCGGAAATGTTCGTGGCGTTGACCTGAAGCTTCGTACCCTTGAGGTTCGGAAAGGAAGCGCTGAGGTCGTAGCTGACGGATGCATCAAAAAGCGTGACCGCCGGCACCTTGAAGGTGTTCGTATCGTTGCCCCAGCTCTCGCCGATGAAGCGCACGCCCGCGCCGAGGCCGAGGCCGTTGAACGCACCGTCCTTGAAATCGTACTTGCCCCAGAGCGACACCTGATCGATCGGCACGCGCGCCGGCATCTTGCCGAGAATCGTGCTGTCGAGGTTGTCCGTCACCTCCATGTCGATATGGCTATAGCTCGCCACGGCGGAAATGTTTTCGGTCAGTTCCGCATGGGCTTCGAGTTCGAAGCCGCGGCTGCGGATCTCACCGATCTGCGTATAGGGATCGGTCGATTTCTGGCGCGTCAGCACGTTCTGTTTCGTCAGGTCGAAAACGGCGGCCGTGAACAGCATGCGCGTGCCGGGAGGAGCATATTTGATGCCGGCTTCATACTGCTCGCCGGTCGTCGGCTTGAAGGGAGCCTGTCCCGTGGCGGGTGCCTGCGTTACCGGCTCGAAGGACTGGCTGAAGCTCACATAAGGCGAGATGCCGTTTTCGAAATTGTAGATCGCACCCGCGCGCCAGGTGGTAGCGGTGTCGTCCTGTGAGGTCTTCGCGCCGCTCTTGAGGTAGTCCGTGACCTCGTTCGAGGCCCAATCGTGGCGCACGCCCGCAAGCAGGTTCAGGCGGCCAATCTCGATCTGATCCTGAAGGTAGAGGCCAACCTGATCGGTGATCGTCTTGTTGTCGGTGTTGTTGACGATGTTTGTATCGACAGGCTGACCGTAAACGGGATCGTCCCAGTCGATATAGCTGAGAGTCGCCGCATAACCCCACTGGTAGTCGCGCCGCGACCAGCGGTAATCCACACCGCCCAGCATCTTGTGCTTCACGAAGGCGGTCTTGAAGTCGGCCTGCACCTGATTGTCGACCGTGAACTGCGTCAATTCCTCAGGGCCGGCTCCAGCCTTTCTTGCAAAGGTGTTGTCGTCGACCACGCCCCATTCGACCATTGTGTTGAACATGGTCTCGATCCGCGAGATGCGTGCGCTCTGGCGCATCGTGAACGTCGGGTCGAAGCGGTGCTCGAATTGATAGCCGATATAGTATTGCGTCCGCTCGTATTTATCGTAGCTGGGCTCGCCCATGTAGAAGTCATGCGGCACGTAGCCATGAGACGTCGGGTAAATCGTGCCCTTCGCTTCGAGGAAGTTCCGAAAGCCCGCGTTTGGCTCGTAGGTGTACATGCCGTCCACGACGAGCTTTGTGTTTTCGGTGGGCTTCCACATCACGGAAGGCATGACGCCGACGCGCTTCTTCTCGGTGTAGTTCACCTCCCCATCGCTATCGAGGCCGACGCCGACGACACGATAGGAAATTTCCGGGCTGACCACACCGCCGACATCGAAGCCGGTCGCGAAGCGGTTTTCGCTGCCGAATTCGACGAAGACTTCGCGGTGCGTCTCGCCGGTCGGGAGCTTGCTGACGAGGTTCACGATGCCGCCGGGGTTTGCCTGCCCGTAAAGCACCGAGGCGGGCCCTTTGATCACCTCCACCCTTTCAAGGAAATACGGGTCCATCTGGCCGAAAGAGCCGGAGCCGTAGAGGAGGCCGTTTAGGTAGCGCGGCACATAGTTGAAGCCGCGCACGAACATTTCGTCGTGAAGGTTCGAACTGCCGCGATATTCCGTAAATACGCCCGCAGTGTAGCGGAGCGCCTCAGCCACGGTTTTCGCGGCCTGGTCCTCGATCTGCTGGCGCGGCACGACGGAGATGGACTGCGGGGTCTTGGTGAGCGGCGTGTTGGTCTTGGTACCGGTCAGACTTTTCTGCGCGACATAGCCCTGAACCGGGCCGTTACCGCTCTCCTCCTGCGCCTGCGGCTCCTGCCGGGGCAACTCGACGGGCTGCGCGGCCTGCTGCCTCGGCGCGGGCTTTTTCACCTTCTTTTTGCCTTCGACGACGATCTCGCCGATCTGGCCCGTTCCTTGCGCCTGAACCGGAACCATGACTGCGTCCAGGGTAAAAAGGCTCGCGCTTGTGACAAGGCTCCAGCCCAGCAGAGCCAGGACACGGTCGCGCTTTACTGAAATTTTGGAACTATAATAACTCGTATTTGCTGTCGCTGATCTACAGTTATAATAATTCTGCCGATAGCCTGAAGTGGTCGTGCCCATTTTGTCGCCCCGTTTACGCAACCTAAGGTTTAAATACTCGGAAAACCTTAGCTTGCACCCAGATGTTTCTCTGGATATCTTATGAGGCTGACGTTGGAAATTTGGGAGAATGTCAAAAGGATATGCAAAACGACCATCGCGACGTCTTCGGCTCAGACTGTCGCTATTCTGCAATCGAAGCGTTCGATGACGGCGCCTGCGCCGTCGAAAAGCGGCAGCAGCTGTTGCCGAAGGTGGGCATTCTGGAAAAGCCTCTCGTTCCGGTCGCTCCCGCGCCGCGAGCGGCTCCGGCCCTCTCCGAGATCCCGCCAAAATTGATGCTGATGGCGATCTTCCAGGGCAGCCAGCGCTTCCGTATCGACCACCAGGACTTCGTTTTTCAAAGCGGTGCCGGCGCTGAACCGGTACGTGCGATGATGATAAACCTCACGCGGCCGAGTGTTCTCGGCCACTTCGGCAGTTCTCCGGGAATGAGGAAAATTCAGATCTCATGCCCGCCGGACTGGCTGGACGGTCTCTATCTCGAAGAGACGGAAGGTTCGCCGCCTTTGCACGACTTCCTTTCGAGGCATTTGTCGCATTTTGCCTGGACGCCGAGCCGCCAATTCGTCTGGGCGGCGCGCGAGCTTCTGGAACCGGCGGTTTCGCGTCCCGAGCTTTGCCGCCTCAACAGGCACGCGCGCGCGCTCGACATGCTGCGCTTCGCATTCGATGCGCTGCTCGCGGAGCGGAGCGCGGATGATCCTCTGCCGTCGCTGAGCGCTGCGAGACAGGGCCGCCGCGTGCGCGACTTCATCATCGCCAACCTTTCGGAAAATCTCACGATCGAACAGATCGCCCGCGAAACGGGGGCAAGCGCCAGCACCGTGCAGCGTGCCTTCAAGGCCCATTTCGGCATCACGGTGCAGGCCTTCATCCGCCAGAGGAAACTCGAACTCGCGAAGACGGCGCTCTGCCGCGAAGGCATCACCATCGCGGAGGCGGCTTATATCGCGGGCTATTCCAATGCGTCGAACTTCACCTGCGCCTTCAAGCGCACCTACGGCTTCCCGCCCGGGCGCACCGCGCGCATGAATTCCTGAACGCCTATTCGTAATAGAGGGCGATGCGCCGTCCGGCCACCGCATGGACCTGGATTTCCATCCCGTAGATGCCGCGGAGCATGTCTTCGCGGATCACTTCGTCCACCGAGCCGGCGATGGCAAGCTTGCCGTCCTTCAGCGCGACGATGAAATCCGAGTACCACGACGCGAAATTGATGTCGTGAAGCACGAGGACGACGGTCTTGCCGAGGTCGCGCGTCGCTTGACGCAGCGTTTTCATCATCGACTGCGCATGCTTCATGTCGAGGTTGTTGAGCGGCTCGTCGAGAAGCACATAATCCGTGTCCTGACACAATACCATGGCGACGAACGCGCGCTGCCTCTGGCCACCCGAAAGCTCATCGAGATAGCGGTCGGCGAGCGCGCCGAGATCGAGATAGGAAAGCGCGCGCTCGACGTGGCGCTTGTCGTCCAGCGTCGGGCGCCCTTTCGAATAGGGAAAGCGGCCGAAGGTGACGAGGTCGCGGACGGTGAGCCGTGCTGTCAGGTGGTTGTCCTGCCGGAGGATGGCCAGTCGCCGCGCGATCACATCCGACGCCGTGGTGGTGACGTCGAGGCCGCCGACGGTGACGCTGCCGCCGTCCATCTTGAGGAGGCGGGCCAGCATCGAAAGCAAGGTGGATTTTCCCGCTCCGTTCGGACCGATGATCGATGTGATGCCACCCTTCGGGATCGTCACGCTGAGGCCGTCGACCACCACCGCGTCGCCGTAGCGCTTCGTGACTTCGTTCGCGAGTATCATCTGATGGCCTTTCTCACGATGAGAATGATGAACGCTATGCCTCCGACGAACTCGATGATGACCGACAGCGCGGTGTCGAAACCGAAGACGCGTTCTAGAATCGTCTGCCCGCCGACGAGGAAAATTATGCTGAGAAGAACAGCGGCCGGAATGAGCACCGCGTGGCGAGCGTTTCCGATCAGCGCATGCGCGAGGCTCGCGACGAGCAGCCCGAAGAAGGTGACGGGACCGACGAGTGCCGTGGACGCCGATACGAGAAGAGCCACCGCGATGAGAACGAGCGAAACCTCGCGCCGATAGTTGACGCCGAGGCTTATCGCCATCGGTCGGCCGAGCGCGAGCACATCGAGACGCGGCAGCATCGGGATCACAACGGCAGAGACGACAGCGACGATCGCCGTCGAAACGCCGAGCAGCGTGGCATCGATGCGGTTGAAACTCGCAAAGAAGCTGTCTTGCAGGACCATGAACTCGTTCGGGTCGAGCAGCCGCTGCATGAGCGACGCGAGGCTCTTGAAGAAGACGCCGAAGATGATCCCCGCGAGCACCAGAAGATGGAGGCTGCGTTCCTCCCCCGCGAACAGCCAGCGGAACAGCAGCCCGGAAAAGAGAGCCATGGCGATGGCGTTGAGTGCGAACACGGAATTATGGTCGAGCATGGCCACCGCCGCCGTCCCGAGCAGCGTGACAAGCATCGTCTGGATCAGGATGTAGAGCGCGTCGAAGCCCATGAGGGCAGGCGTGAGGATGCGGTTGTTGGTGACGGTCTGGAACAGCACCGTCGACAGGGCAATCGCCCATGCGACAAGAACCAGCCCCGCGAGCTTCAGGCCGCGAAACTTCAGCACGAAGTCCCAGTTGCCTTTCGCGCCCAGTGTCATGAACGCGACGCAGGCACCAACCGCCAGCGCGCCGAGCAGCAAAAGGACGGCGCGCGGCCGCGCGTTCCGGTCAGGCAGCATGCGAACGCTTCCGCAAAACGAGCCAAAGGAACATGGCACTGCCGACGACGCCGACGACGGTTCCGAGCGGAATTTCATAGGGCTCGCGGATGATGCGCCCGAGGAGGTCGCAGGAGAGGACGAAGATCGCGCCCAGCACGGCCACCCACGGAACCGCGCGGCGCATGTTGTCGCCGACGGTGAGGCTTACGACGTTCGGGACGATGAGACCGAGGAACGGGATCATGCCCACCGTCACGACGACCGCCGATGTCACCATCGAGACGATCACAAGGCCGAGCGCGAGAACGCGCTTGTAATTGAGGCCGAGATTGGTGGTGAAGTCGCGCCCGAGCCCCGCCACGGTGAACCGGTCGGCGGCGATCCAGGCGACAGCGGCAAGAAGCCCGCCGACCCAGAGCAGTTCATATCGGCCGCGCAGAACGCCAGAGAAATCGCCCATGGTCCAGGCCAGCAGCGACTGCAGGAGATCGAAGCGGTAGGCGATGAAGGTAGCGACTGCGTGGATGACGCCGCCCAGCATGATGCCGAGAAGCGGCACCATCAGCGGATCGCGGAGGGGTACAAGCCGCAGGAGGCGCACAAACAGCAGCGTTCCCGCGAGCGCGAAAGCGGCCGCCACCAGCATTTTTCCCATCACGGGCAGGTCGGGCGCCATGATCGTGACGGTCAGCAAGCCGAGACTTGCGGCTTCCACCGTGCCGGATGTTGTCGGCTCGGCAAAGCGGTTGCGGATCATCATCTGCATGATGAGGCCGGCGATGGCCATGGACGCGCCCGCCAGTATGAGCGCCATTGTACGCGGAATGCGGCTGATCGCGAGAATGCGCGCGGCATGTCCGTCATCATGTCCTGAAAGCATGGCCCATACGGGCATATGCGTCACCCCGACGAGGAGGCTTATGCAGGCGAGCGCCAGCATCGCGAAGACGGCGAGGAGGAGGGTGCGCATGCCGCGTTATTTCCGGTCGAGCGCGGCCTGAATCTGCGCGATCAGAATTGTCAGCGCCGTATAGCCTCCCGGCGCGATATAGGCTGCCGACGGGTCGAGATAGACGATCCTGCCGAGCTTTGCCGCGCTCGACTGCCGGACGAGTTCGTTGTCGAGCACGGCGGCCGCCGAACCGCCCCTGCTGGCGGTCCCGACAGCCGCGTCGCGGTCGATGACGAAGATCCAGTCCGGGTTTTTCTCAAGGATGTACTCGAACGACACCACGTCGCCGCCATGGAAGCGGTCGTCGATCTTGCTTTCCACGGTCTTGAAGCCGAGTTCGCGATGCAGCCAGCCTATGCGCGACGTCGGGCCGTATGCGCCCACCTTGCCGCCATTTGTGACGAGGATAAGCGCCGTTCCCGCCCCTGTTGCACGCGCGCGTAACGCCGTCACCCGGGAATCGAGGTCGGCCACGAGGCGCGCGGCTTCGGCCTCCTTGCCGAAAATCGCGCCGACCTTTGCGATGTTGGTCTTGACGCTTTCCACGATCCTGTCCTGATCGAACGAGAGATCGACGGCGGGCACGAGCGCGGCCACGTCTTTCAGCTTGCCGCGCGAACGCACACCGACAATCGCGAGATCGGCACTCGCCGCGTTGATGGCTTCGAGATCCGGCTCGAACAAAGTTCCCATCCGGGCATATCGTGGATCGGCATACTTCCTGAGCCATGGCGGAAGGTTCGACCCCAGCACACCGGCGGGCTGCGCCCCGAGTGCGTCCGCGATGTCGAGCGTGTTGATGTCGAGAACGAGCACCTTCTCGGGTCTCTTCGGCAGCACGGTTCGCCCTTGCGCGTGCTCGATAACGAATTCCGCCCGCGCGCCCGTCGAAGGGACCGAAACCGTCAATGCGACGGTCAGCATCAGGGCGACGTTAAGTATAATTTTTGCCAACACGGCGCGCGTCCTTTTCATCCCACCTTGCAAAGGGCGCATCGCTTTAACATGCGTAAAATCAAAGCGCCAGACGTGCCAAAGTAAAAAATGCAAGACTTAGAATAATTATAACAAGCGGCGTAATTAGAATAATTATAAATCTCGCGTAATCGCGACACGAATATTGTGCTTCCGTACCAAATTCTGATGAGCGCCATTCATTGAGAGCCGGCTGGCTTGCCCGCGATCATGGTAATGCTGTATTCGTTCGGGACATTGCCATTGCTGCGTGTCCGTCCAGAGGAGAGTCCGCTGCCTTGTCCCATTGCCAAATGGCGAACATCGGTGGCCGTCAGGATTATTGAACCGAGGTTCGGGGCAGAGGTGGCGAAGCGCATCCATTGTCACCATCGAAAGAGCGGCAATTCACATGACTGATTGCGTTCGGCTCGCGAAATCCATCCGGCTTTCCGCTGTCTGCCTGCTGTTTGCGGCGCTCGCTCTCGATCCCGGCGCGAGGGTGCTGGCGCAGAACGCGCCTCCATCGCCCGCAGCACCGCCCTCGCATGCATCCGCTCACCCGGGCGACGAGCGCGGCTCGGCGCCTCTTTTGTCGGCCCACGCCGCCGCGCAGACGGAAGCCGCGCCG
>NZ_JASGFR010000053.1:0-20422 GCF_047605405.1 Rhodomicrobium sp.
GTTTCCATGGCCTGCACGGCCTTGCCCACCGCTTCGCCGCTCGTCTTGGCATCGGCGGCCGACTGGCGCGCAATCTTCTCGGTCTGAGCGGCGTTGTCTGCGTTCTGCTTGATATTCGACGCCATCTGCTCCACCGAGGAGGACGCTTCTTCGGTCGAAGATGCCTGCTCCGTTGAGCCCTGGCTCAGTTCCTCGGCCGTCGCCGACAGTTCCTGGCTCCCGGCACCGACATTGCGGGCAGACGTCGTGACCTCTGAAATGACGCCCTTGAGCTTCGCAACCATATCTCGCGCTGCCGCCAGCAGGCTGTGGGCGTCGCCGTCGCGGGTCGCCACCTTGACGTTGAGATTGCCGTCGGCGATTTCCTTGATCACGTCTCGCGCATAGGTCGGCTCGCCGCCGAGCGTGCGGAAGATGTCGCGGATAAGAAAAACCGCCGTGCCGATGCCGATGAGAAGTGCAATACCTATGACGCTGAAGATGATCGTCTGGGACTGGGCGAAGACGGCGTCGGCTTCCTTGCTCGCGGCATCCGCGCCGGACACGGCGAGCGAAACCAGTCGATTGAGGGTCGAGGACGTATCCTCAAAAGCTGCGCGGTTCTCGTTGAGTTTTTGCTCGGCCACTTCCGTCTGGTTCTCTCTTACCAGAGTTATCAGCTGGCGTGAGAGACCCATGTAGTTACCGAGTTTGCCGAGAAAGGTCTCATAGAGTTCCTTCTCCTCTGGCGTCGAGATAAGCGCCTGATATCTTTCCTGGTGCTTCTTGAAGCGCTGACTGAATTCGTCCAGACGTTCTTCTGAAAAACGCCTTTCTTCTGGCGTATTCGCCATCACAAGTCTGAATTCGGCGGCGCGATATCGTCCCAGTCCGGAATTGATGCCGTGCACGGCATCAACGCTCGGTAACCACTTGTTCGTGATAACGATCGTCTGGGCCTCCATCTTGTTCATCTGCAAGGTCGCGATGCCGCCGAGGCCGCTTACGAGCAGCAGCAGTGCACCGAAGGCGAGTGCCAGTTTCGCTTTGAGAGAGAGCTGCATCTAGAGTTTCCTTTCATCCGGGGCGGAGGATGGCTCGCGATCCTCCTTCGGCCCAAAGATCCTTGCCATGTCGGGAATGATGATGAAGTCCGCGCCGCGCTTGCCGATGCCGCGAATGAATTCCGCTCGCCAGCGCATGCCCACCGTGGGCGCCTCTTCGACGGAAGCGCCCGCGATTTCAGTAACGTCGTGCACCTTGTCGGCGAGGATGCCGACCAGCGTCGGCTCACCCTCCAGATCGACCTCGATGACCACGATGCGTGTGTTGGTATCGGGCGGCGTCCGCTCCATGCCGAACATCACCCTGAGATCGGCGAGAGGCACGACCTTGCCCCGCACATTGAGCACCCCGCCGACGAAGGCCCTGGCATTGGGCACCTCGGTAATGGGCACCATGTCGAGGATTTCTCTGACGGACTCTGCGGGAAGCGCGAAGACCTCGCTTTGCAGTCCGATGGTGAGTGCCTTCATGCTCGCTGGCACGCCCGCCTTCTCGAACGCGTGGCTCATGCAACCCTCCCCAGGCCTTCGCCTCTCCACTGTCTTTCAAACGCCTGGCCGAAGGCGACGAGGGAACTGATGTCCAGTATCAGCGCGACCGTGCCGTCTCCGAGGATGGTTGCGCCGGAGAAGGTCTCGATGTCGGAATGAAGTTTCGACATGGACTTGATCACCGTCTGGCTGTTGCCGATGATCTGGTCGACGACGAAGCCGACCCGGGATTCGCCCGCCGAGACGATGACGACCTTCTGATGGAGGTCCGGCGGCGCATTGACCTTGAACAGCTCCCGCAACCGCAGGAAAGGCACGATCCGTCCCCGTATGTTGAGGAAGTTCTTCCCGTTTCCGCCCAGTTCGGTTGTGCTTGGCAATTCGACGCATTCTTCCACTGCCGACAGCGGGATTGCGTAACGTCCCCGGCCAACCCGTACGAGCATGCTTTCGATGATCGCAAGGGTCAGTGGCAGGCGGAGCGTCACGACGGTGCCCTGTCCGGGTGTGGTCGTCAGATCTATCGTGCCGCGCAGCCCCTCGACGGCCCGCTTGACGACGTCCATTCCGACGCCGCGCCCCGAGACGGACGTGACTTCGCTCGCGGTCGAAAAACCGGGGTGGAAGATGAGCTGGCACAGTTCGTGGTTGCTTATCTTCTGGTCAGGCAAGACAAGCCCCGCCTCTTCGGCCTTGACGCGGATGCGCGCGGCGTCGATACCGGCGCCGTCATCGATGATCGAGATCGCGACTTCAGCGCCTGTGTGGATCGCGGCGAGGCGGACCTGTCCTCTGGCAGGCTTGCCGACACTGGATCTTTTCTCCGGGTTCTCCAGGCCGTGATCGATAGCGTTGCGAATGATATGCACGAGCGGGTCGGCCAGACGCTCGATCATGGTCTTGTCGAGTTCGGTTTCACCGCCGGTCGTGACGAAATCGACCTCCTTGCCGAGATCATTCGACAGGTCGTGAACGAGACGGCGAAAGCGCGAGAAGACCGTGCCGATCGGCACCATCCTGATTCCCATGGTGGTGTCGCGAAGCCCGGAAGAGAGCCTGCCGAGTTCTTCCACGACGGCCTTGAGATTGAGATCGTTGCTGGCGCCCGCGATCTGGGAGAGACGCGACTGGACGATCACCAGTTCCCCAACCCTGTCCATCAACTCGTCGAGCCGCTCAGCCGCAACTCTTACCGATGAACTCGTCTTGTTGGCCGCCGGTGCTATATCCCTCGCGCGACGGGAAGGCTCATCCGCATCCGGCTTGGAGGCCGCAGGCGTTTCGCTGTCCTGCTCTTCGGCTGGTTCGGATGCCGTGAACGCGTCGCACTGATCGATAGGTTTGATCGAAAGGTCGGTTCCGTCGCGGATGAAAAGAAAGACGTCCTCGATCTTGTCGGTTCCGACCTCGTTCTCGAAGGTAACTTCCCAGCCGAGATAGGACGCTTGCGGGTTCATGACTTCGAGCGGGGGCAGTTGATCGATCAACGCCGTCACGGAGCAGGCGCCAAGCTCGCGTAACTCATCGAGAAGAAGCAATGGATTCGTGCCGAAGGCGATCGCGTCGGCCGGAAGCCGGAAGCGGACAAGGCAACCTCCGCGGGGCCGCTCGGAAAGAGCCTCTGTAACCTCTTCCGCGTTGCTTTCCGCCTTGCTCGCTGCCTCGCGAAGTTCGCTGAGGAGTCTGGCAGAATCGTCGGCATGAAGGGCGGGCTCAACGATGAGCCTGTGGATGTGGTCCTTTGCAGCCAGCGCGATGGCGGCGAGCGCGGGACTGATGGGCGCACTGCCTTTGCGGACCCGATCGAAGGCCGTCTCGAATTCGTGGACGAACTCGGCCATCTCGTCGAAGCCGAACATCGCGCCCGAGCCTTTCAGCGTGTGCAGGGCGCGGAAACTCTGGTCCACGAGAGCCTTGTCGTCTGGCCGCTGTTCGAGGTCGAGCAGTGTCTCTTCGAGTGCGTCCAGGAGTTCTCTGGCTTCCTGACGGAAGGTGTCTGTTGGGTCGGAGGCTTTCATGCGCCGAGCACCTTTTTCAGAATGGCAAGGAGCTGGTCCTGCTTGAAAGGCTTCACGATCCAGCCTGTGGCTCCGGCGGCCTTCGCCTCGTTCTTCGATGCCGCGTCCGATTCCGTGGAGAGGAAGATGACAGGCACGCCAGCGCTGGATGGGTGGCTTCGATATTTGCGGATGAATTCGAGCCCGTTTACGCGCGGCATGTTGAGATCGGTGATCACCGCGTCGATGGGCGTGGCCACGGCTTTCGCATAGCCGTCTGCGCCATCGACTGCCTCCATCACCTGATAGCCGGCTGATGACAAGGTGAGGGAAACCATCTGAAGGACCGATGGCGAATCGTCGATGGCAAGGATCGTTTTCGACATGAGATTTCCTTTCTCCGCTATCGTGGAAGGGCAGTCTGAGGCGGCGTAAAGTCGGCGGGGATGGCAAGGCCCGCCCTCGCGAAGGTGGTCTCGACAGCACCTTCAGGCGTGCGCAGGAGCGTAATGGTGCGCCCGAGTTTCTCGGCCGCGACGTGGGCTGCGATCAGGACTTGGAGAATTGAGACGTCGAGCGATGTGACGCGTGTTGCATCCACCAGGACTTCGTCCTCACCGGCAAGGGCTGCGAGCAGGGCTTCATGGAGTCCGCTTGCGTTGCGAGGCCCCAGATCGCCTTCGAGTTCGAGCGTTCCAGCTTTCGTCTTGTCGATTACATCAGAGCACATACGGAAAACCTCCGCCTCGCAGATGCGAGGTTGCAAAAAAGAACCGATGCTCCCCGCTTTTTGACCGAAGCGGATGCAACTCAGTTGCCACGTAGATTGTATGCTATTATTTAGGACGCTCTTCTTAAGAAGTACTGAAATGACTGATTACTTTCGTTCCGAAAACGGACAAATATGGATGTGGGTTGGTTCAGTACAAATTTAGCTATTATTTTTACATGATACCGACCAATCATGATCGGCGGCTGGTAGGTCAGTCCGCTGCAGTATTCTCAGGTCATCAGTCGGCAGGCGGAGAGAATGGGAGCAGCGAGACGGCAAAATACGGGCCGCAGCCGGGTGCTCGCGCTCCGGGGCAGCAGTCGCACTCAGCGGATGCCTGCCGCAAGGTTTCGGCAGAAACGGCTTCGAACTTTAATAAGAGACAGCTTCACCGATCTGATTGCCGGGCAGGAGGAAGGGCCGACTGAAAAACATCGCTGCCACCCGACGTGAAGCGCGGCTCATCCTGGTTTTGCAGCGTGTCGAACTATGCCAACACTTGCGGGAGCGCGGCGGGCGGTTCCTTGTTTGCCTCAGATATGCGCGGGGAAGGCAGAAAGTCCGTAGGGTGAGCACCTGCGTCGGGCACAGGACGAAGGGAGATGTTCCGACCGCAAACGGCTTTTGTGGCGGTTGCCGCTCGTAATCCCGTCACCGGATGCGGCAAAACTTCATCCAGATGCCGGAACCGACTGCGGTTCGCGTTCCCCGGATCAGCCTGTTTCAAATCGGCGGAGATGGAAAAGCCGTACAGAAACTGTCTGAAGACATCGATTTGCTGCGCGAGAGTGTCGTGGCGCAAACGCTGCCGTTTTCCTTGTCGAGCAGCCTGTCTGCATCTTGTCGGCGGCACAGGGAGCATCAGGCGCGATCCGGCCTGACGGGCAGCGGGGCGCAAGCGCACCCTCCTTCGAGGGCGCGACGGCTGGCTCGTGCACGCATGGACTGCGCCGATCGGGCCTGTCCTTGCGTGCTTATGATGCTGATGCGAGCGGCGCGGCGCTACTCGCCGAAAACCCGCGCGAAGATGACATCGACGTTTCGCATGTGGTGCTGGGGATCGAACAGCGCCTCGATCTTTTCGGGCGAAAGCGCCGCCGTCACGTCGGCGTCGGCCTTGAGAAACGCGAGGAACTCGCCCTCGCCACGAAAGGCCCGCATGGCGTTCCGTTGCACGAGACGATAGGCGTTCTCGCGGCTGACGCCGGCCTGTGTGAGCGCGAGCAGCACTTGCTGCGAATGCACGAGGCCGCCGCCGCGTTCGAGGTTCGCCTTCATCTTCTCGGGATAAACCACGAGCTTGTCGATCACGCCCGCAAGGCGCGCCAGAGCGAAATCGAGCGTCACTGTCGCGTCCGGGCCGATCAGGCGCTCGACCGAGGAATGGGAGATGTCGCGTTCATGCCAGAGCGCGACGTTTTCCATCGCGGGAACCGCATAGCCGCGCACGAGGCGCGCCAGGCCGGTAAGGTTTTCCGTCAGCACCGGATTGCGCTTGTGCGGCATCGCCGACGAGCCCTTCTGGCCTTCGGAGAAGAACTCCTCGGCCTCGCCGACTTCGGTGCGCTGCAGATGCCGGATCTCGGTCGCGAGCCGTTCGACGGACGACGCGATCACGCCGAGCGTTGCGAAGAACATGGCATGACGGTCGCGAGGGATGACCTGCGTGGAGACCGGCTCCGGCTTGAGGCCGAGCTTTTCGGCGACATAGGCTTCAACGCGCGGATCGAGATGCGCGAAGGTGCCGACCGCGCCGGAGATGGCCGCCGTGCCGACATCTTCTTTCGCACGCAGCAGGCGCTCCCTCGCGCGGGTGAACTCCGCAAAGCCCAGCGCCATCTTGAGCCCGAACGTTGTTGGCTCCGCGTGGATGCCGTGGCTGCGGCCGACCGTGACGGTGTATTTATGTTCGAGCGCGCGGCGCTTGAGCGCGGCGAGGACCGCGTCGATGTCGGCGATAAGGATGTCGGCCGCGCGGGTCAGCTGTACGGCGAGGCAAGTGTCGAGCACGTCCGACGAGGTCATGCCCTGATGCATGAAGCGCGCCTCAGGGCCAGCATGCTCGCTGACGCTCGTCAAAAACGCGATGACGTCGTGCTTCACCTCGCGCTCGATCTCGTCGATGCGCTGGATGTCGAACGCGCCCTTCTCGCGCAAAACCTTGGACGTGCCCGCCGGGATCGTGCCGAGCTGCTCCATGGCCTCGGCGGCGAGCGTCTCGATTTCGAGCCAGATTTCATAACGTGACTGGTCGGACCAGATGTTCGCCATCTGCGGGCGGGAATAGCGCGGGATCATGGAAAAACTCTCAGGCTGCGGCGGCTGCGCCGTCTTTTGCATCGATCTTTGCAGCGATGCTTAGCTGATGAGCCTGCAAAAGCGCAAGCAGCGATGGCAATGGCGTGCGCCCGGAGGTGAACGCGATGGTGCCGGAACCCCGTTTCGCGCCCACACCGACGATATGGCCGCGCTCCGAAAGCACGTTCGCGATGCGGCGCGCGATGGCGGGGGCAGGGTCGAGCCAGGTTACCGGCCAGGGCGAAAGCGCGTCGAGGCGTTCGAGCAACAGCGGGTAATGCGTGCAGCCGAGCACCACCACATCGGTGCGCGCGTTCCCTTCCTTCACAAAGCACGGGGCGATTTCGTGCGCGATGGCGGCGTCGGAAACCGGCTCGCCGCTGGCGTAGCTTTCCGCAAGCTCCGCGAGGCTCGGCGTGCCGACAAGCGTCACGCGCGCGCCCGACGCGTATTTGTCGATCAGGGTATGGGTGTATTCGCGCGCGACCGTGCCGGGTGTGGCGAGCACCGAAACGAGGCCGCTGCGCGTGATGGCCGCCGCAGGCTTGATCGCGGGCACCGTGCCGACGAAGGGCACGGAGAAGGTGGCCCGCAGCGCCGAAAGCGCGACCGTCGATGCAGTATTGCAGGCGAGAACGACGCAATCCGGCTGGAACGCCGTCAGCGCATCTCCGACGAGATGGAGAAGCCGGTCCACGAGTTCGCCTTCCGGCTTCGGGCCATAGGGAAAGGCCGCGTCGTCGGCGATGAAAAGCACTTCCGCTTCGGGGATCGCGGCGCGCGCCGCCTTCAGCACGGTAAGACCGCCGAGGCCCGAATCGAGGAACAGGAGCCTCGCGGCGCGTTTGCTGTCGCTCATGGTGTCGCCATCGCCTTTCGGCTGTTTCGCGCAGGGAGGCCGCATGGCCCGGCGCGCGAGACGCCGCGCAAGTCATACTGCATTCATGCGCTTGCGAAAAGGTTGCGATAGCTCTGCGTGCCGTCCGGCAGGGATGAGGACGCCGCATGGACGCCGCGTGCGATGGCCCGGGCGAGGCAGTTCGCGGCGGCCGCGCCGATATAGGGCAGCGCGGCGTCCCGGTCGGAAAGCACCGTCCGCCCCGTGGCGAGCGCGAAGACGATGTCGCCGTCGAGCGGCGAGAAAACCGGATGGATCGCGCGCGCCATGCCCGCCGCCGCCATCGTTGCCACGCGTTTCGCCTGTGTTTGCGTCAGCGGCGCGTCCGTCGCGACGACACAGAGTGTCGTGTTTGCGCCGGCGAGCGCCCCGTATTTCAGCACGGGCCGCGCGGCTTCCGGCGGGATCGGATGAGGCAGGCCAAGTCCACCGAATTCCGCGCCGTGCTCATAGGGGGCGGCCCAGAAATGCGCCGTGTCCGCGACCGTCACCGCGCCAGCCGCGTTCACCGCCGCGAGCGCGCCGACGACGACCGCTTCGCCGCCGAACGTCAGGCGCTCGGATGCGCTGCCGAGGCCGCCGCGCATGGAAAGACCTGCCCCCCGCGCGACCGTCGCCCCATATCCGGCACCCGCCGAGCCGAGCGCAAAGTCGCCGCCTGCCGCCTCGGCTGCCTTGAAACCAAGTTCACGATAGGGCGCCTCGCGGCCCCAGTCCTTGTTGCCGCCGTTGATGAGATCGAACAGGATCGCCTGCGGAACGATGGGCACGCGCACGGGGCCAACCTGAAAGCCGCGTCCGTTTTCGCGGAGCCATGCCTGCACGCCGCTCGCCGCATCGAGGCCGAAGGCGCTGCCGCCGGAGAGCACGATGGCGTCCGCCGCGCCGACCGTGCCTTCGAGGCCGATGGCGTCGCGCTCGCGCGTGCCGGGGCCGCCGCCCATCACGGTTGCAGCCGCAACGACGGGCGCGTCGGCCAGAATGACGGTCGTGCCGCTCGCGATGCGTGTATGTTCGGCGTTGCCGACCCGCAGCCCCAAGACGTCGGTGATGAGATTGCGCACGCCGTTCGCTCCTTCGCTGTGAAAGGGTAGGCGCTTTATGTGGGGTATGAGGCGCGTCGGCGAAGGGCCGCGCGACGCCAAGGTTTCGTGATCGAAACAATCGGCGGGTCCGCGCGGCTTCGGTGCGAAGCGACCTTGAGCGCCGCCTTCCGTGAATTTACGGCGTGACCGTGCAGGGAATGTTGCGTTGCCTGATGGCTCCGCAAAGCGCCGTCGCCGCCGCCTTCGCCTTGTACGGCCCTGCCTGAATGCGATAGCCGCCTGCGCCGGACTCCACATCGAGATCCCGATTCACGAGGATGTCGGAAAGTTGCGCCTTGATCTGGCGGGCGGTTGCCTGCCCGGCCTGCTGACTGGGAGCGGAGCCGAAGACGATGAGGAAGCCGTCGGCCGGCGCTGCCACGGACGACGCCGATGTGGCCGTCGAGACAGGCGTCACCGGAGGGGTGGAAACCTTCGCGGGAGGCGTCGCTTTCGCAACGCGGGCGGGCTTGGCGGGCGCGTCGGCCTGAAGCGAAGGATCGACGCGGATCGGCGCGGCGCGGCGTGTCGGCGCGGGGCTGACGACGACCGCGGAGGCCGCGGCTTGCTGTTGCTGCGACGCGGAGGCTTGCGCTTGCCAGCCTTGTTGTTGAGGCTGCTGGGCCTGAGCGGCCTGCTGGCCTCCCGACGATCCGCCAAAAATGCTGTCGAAGAACCCGCCGATGCCGCCGCCCGACGAAGACTGTGCCTGTGAAGGGGAAGATTGGGGATCGGGCTGGGAAGCCGGCGCCTGATTTGGGGCCGGATTGTTCGCGTGCCTGGAGCGTCCCTGAGCCGGTTGGTTCGCTTGCGGCGGGGCGGATGCCTGTTGCTGCTGCGGGCTCAAACCCATCGCAGCCATCACGCGCTCCTTGCCTTCGTTCGCCGTCTTGCGGTCGGCGGCCGGAAGGCTCTCCATCCAGATCGCGTTGGAATAATCCTGAAGCGCGCGGGCGTAGGAACCGCTTCGCTCGTTGATACGGGCGCGGAGCAAAATCGCGCGCGCCGCAAGTTCCCCGCTGAGACCGGCACGGAAGGCTGCATCGATAAGGGAGGATGCGTCCGAATAGGCGCCTGCGTCGAAGGATCTCGTCGCGCGACTGAGAAGATCGAGTCCCCGGCTGTCGCCGCTCTGCGCAAAGGCGACGATGGATCCCCCGCAAAGCCCAGCGGAAAAACCGAAGGACAAGACGAGACTAACGACAAACAATCTGATGCAGCCAAGCCCCATGGAAAAGCAATCGCCCGTTCTGTCACCTGTCAACACATGCGCTAACGCACCCGAACGCACACGTAACCACTAGATTAGGGCATAGCCGTGTCTAACCTGCCTAGCGCGATTCGGCAGCGCGACAGCGGATGCACAGAGGCTAATCCACAGAGGGAGCGGGCGCGCGGCCCGATTTGCACAGAAACAGGGGAGAGTCCGCTGCGTGAGCGGCCGGTCGCAATCCGCCGGAAAAGACAGCGCCGCGGCGGCGGACCGCGCCCGTGGATCGTGCGGCGTCCCAGCCGATTTCGAAGCGCGTGATGCGGAAGCCGTTTTGCCAATGAAACCCATCGCTGAAACAGTTGCGTCTTTGAGAACCTCAGCATATTCTGCCCGAACCGAGCCGCCCGGCGCATTTCAGGGCATGCCGTGGCGGCTTTTTCGTGCTTCTCCAAATGCGAGACGCGCTAGCGGCTTCTTCAGCCGCAAAAGTCGTTTCGTGCGAGAGATCCAATAAGAAAGGAAGCAAAATGCCCAAGATGAAGACCAAGAGCGGCGTGAAAAAACGCTTCAAGATCACCGGAACCGGCAAGGTTCTCGCCTCGCAGGCGGGCAAGCGTCACGGCATGATCAAGCGGACTCCGAAGTTCATTCGCAATGCGCGCGGCAGCGTCGTCCTCGAACCGGGCGATGCGAACCATGTGAAGAAGTTCGCCCCCTACGGGCTTGACTGATCACTGAAACGACGCAACGATTGAGCTTGGAGACGACGAACAATGTCACGTGTGAAACGCGGTGTAGCCGCACACGCCCGTCATAAGAAGGTTCTTGAGCAGGCGAAGGGCTTTTACGGCCGCCGCAAGAACACCATCCGCATCGCGAAGCAGGCGGTCGAAAAGAGCCTGCAATATGCTTATCGCGATCGGCGGACGAAGAAGCGCAATTTCCGCTCGCTGTGGATCCAGCGCATCAACGCCGCCACGCGCGAACACGGCCTGACCTATGGCCGTTTCATCGACGGCCTCAACAAGGCGGGAATCGAGATCGACCGCAAGGTTCTGTCCGATCTCGCCATCACCGATCCGGCGGGCTTCGCGGCGCTCGTCGGCAAGGCGCGCGAGGCTCTGCCCGCGGAACTCAGGTCTGCATGAGGCTTGACGAACTGACAGTGCCCGAGTTGCTCGCGCTGGCGAACATCCTTCTTCGGATCGCCGACGAAATTCCGAAGGAAGACGCCCGCGCGACGCGGGATGCGCGCGACGAGATCACTTATGTTCTGAAGCTGATTTCGGAGAAGGAGGGCAAGAAAGAGCCCTCTCCCGCATTGCTCAACTAGAGCTCCGCCTGCAACTCGAAACCTGTCCGTTCAAGGAACAGCCCGCGATGCGCCCCCAAGGTGCATGGCGGGTTTTTTTTATCGCTTGCCGATGTTCAAAACGTCGCCGAAACCCGATGGCTTCGTGCACGCCGTCTTCAGCGGTCTTGACCCCTCCGGCCAAAAGTGGCACGCCAATCGCACATCGCCATTCCTTCCCGAACGAGAAAGACCCCATGGAAACGCTTGCGGATTCCGCACCCGATCTTGACGCCCTGTCGAACCGGCTGGTCGAGGCCGTGGGGAATGCGGGCGACCTCGCCGCGCTCGATGCCATCCGCGTTTCGGCGCTCGGCAAGAAGGGCGAAATCTCGGAGCTTATGAAGAAGCTCGGGACGCTGCCGCCGGAGGAACGCAAGAGCTTCGGGCAGGCGGTCAATGTGGTGAAGGATGCGGTCGCCGCCGCACTTGATGCGCGCAAGGCCGAACTCGAAGCCGCAGCGCTTGCCGAAAAGCTCGCGACCGACCGCGTGGACGTGACGCTGCCCGTGCGCGCCAACCCTGCCGCCGAAGGCCGCATCCATCCCATTTCCCGCGTCTGGGAAGAGCTGATGGTGATCTTCGCCGACATGGGCTTTTCGGTCGCGGAAGGCCCCGACATCGAGACCGACGACAACAATTTCACGCGGCTGAACTTCCCCGTGGGTCATCCGGCCCGGGAGGCGCACGACACGTTCTTCTTCAATCCGAACGAGCAGGGCGAACGCCTCCTGCTGCGCACACACACCTCGCCCGTGCAGGTGCGCACCATGATGAAGGAGAAGCCGCCCATTCGCATCATCGCGCCGGGCCGCGTCTACCGCATGGATTCGGACCAGACGCATACGCCGATGTTCCATCAGGTCGAGGGCCTCGTCATCGACCGCGCCACGCATATGGGGCATCTGAAATGGGTGCTCGAAGAATTCTGCAAGGCGTTCTTCGAGGTGCCGGATGTCAACATGCGCTTTCGCATGTCGCACTTCCCGTTCACGGAGCCGTCTGCCGAGGTGGATATCCAGTGCGACCGCTCGGGGCCGGAACTCAAGATCGGGCAGGGCAGCGACTGGCTCGAAATCCTCGGCTGCGGCATGGTGCATCCGAATGTGCTGCGCTCCTGCGGCATCGACCCTGACGAGTGGCAGGGCTTCGCCTTCGGCATGGGCATCGACCGCATCGCCATGCTGAAGTACGGCATGCCGGATCTGCGCGCGTTCTTCTCCGGCGATCTGCGCTGGCTGAAGCATTACGGCTTCTCGCCGCTCGCCACGCCCTCGCTCGCGGGCGGCCTGTCGAGTTGATGCACGGGCGTTCGCGCTAAATCCGCAGGATTTGTGAAGCGCCGCCGTGCTTCAACACACCACCTGCTCACGGCGAACGCGGCGATGCGATGACGGAAAACATCTGGCAGCAATACGAGACGCGGCTTCTTCGGGTGCTGGAGTACATCCACGCCCATCTCGACGAAGACCTCGACCTCGAAAAGCTGGGCGAGATTGCTTGCCTGTCATCGTATCACTGGCACCGCATCTATCGCGCGGTTCACGGCGAGACGGCGGCGCAGACCATTCGCCGCCTGCGCCTTCATCGCGCCGCCACCGAACTCGTGGAAACGCGAAAGAGCGTGTCGGCGATTGCTGCCCGAGCGGGTTACCCCAACCTGCAGTCGTTTACGCGCACTTTCGGCGCGGCCTACGGCCTGCCGCCCGCCGCCTATCGCGAGCGCGGCAAGACCGTCTATCCGACTGCCCAGTCTGAAGAGGCAAGTGCCATGTATGAAGTCACCATCAAGACGATAAAGCCGATGCATCTCGTCGGGCTCGCGCATCGCGGCCCGTATCCGGAGATCGGCGCCACGTTCGCGCAACTCGGCGTACTCGGCGGTTCGCGTGGCCTGTTCGCGCGGATGAAGGGAAGCGTTGCGCTTTATTACGACGACCCGGACGTGGTTCCGGCGGAGAAGCTCCGCTCGCTTGCGGCGATATGGGTTGACGCGCCGGAATGCGTCGAGCCGCCGCTCGAAGCCGCGATCATCGAGGGCGGCGATTATGCGATGCTGCGTCATGTCGGCCCGTATTCAGACCTGCACAAAGCCTATGGCTGGCTTTACGGCACGGGCCTGCCCAGTCTCGGGCGGCCGATCAGCGATGCGCCGTGCTTCGAGGACTACGTCAACGATCCGAAAAACACGCCACCCGCCGAGTTGATCACCGACATCTACGTGCCGTTGGCTTGAAGTTGCGGCCAAGCGGGCGGCGGCGTCGATGCGGCGGCTCTCGTCTCAGCCGCGCCGCCCCTCATCCTCGGTCGATGAGACGCGCCGCTACCTGATCCAGCGAAGGGCGGGACGCTCGGCGTCGCTAGGCCACGTGGACAGCAATCTCGGTACGAAATCGTGGATGGAAAAGAGAGTCGTGGCTTTGAGCGCCTCGATTTCCTCCGGCGTGCTCACGGGCACCCATGTGACGTATTGAGGATCGTTGCCGTGCTCCCAGTCGATCGTCTCGTAGAATTCGTGGAAGTATAATTGCCCGCACTCACTGCATCTGAGCAGGCTGCGCGAGAAATGGGATTCGTCGCTGTAAGTCTCGACCCTCTGCAGGAGGGCGAGATCATGCTTTATGGTGTCCGTGATTTGCCAGAGGCGGCATTGCGTCGGCGCTGCAAGTTTCGGCATGGTTCCGCCCTCCCCAACGATCTCCTTATCCCGCCTGCAACAGCCGCATCGCCTCGTCGCGCTCGAACAGCGCAAGGCAGGTGCGCGCGGCAAACCCCTGTTCTGACTTCAGGAACGGATCGCGGTCCAGAAGATAGCGAACGGCGGTCGCCGCGCGCTCGATCAGCGGCGCGGCGTCGGGCCAGCCCGCGATACGGAAGCCGGGGTCGCCGCTCTGCTTCGCGCCCAGCACCTCGCCGCCGCCGCGAAGCCGCAAATCTTCCTCCGCGATCACGAAGCCGTCGTCCACCTGCCGCAGGATATCGAGGCGCGATTTCGCCGTCTCGGACAGCGGCCCCTTGTAGAGCAGGATGCAGGACGACTGCGCCGCGCCCCGCCCCACGCGCCCGCGAAGCTGGTGGAGTTGCGCGAGGCCGAACATCTCCGCGTTCTCGATGATCATCACGGTCGCGTTCGGCACGTTCACGCCAACCTCGATTACGGTGGTCGCGACGAGGATCGAGGTTTCGCGCGCGGCGAAAGCGGCAATCGCCGCGTCCTTCTCGGCGCCGGACAGCCTGCCATGCACGAGGCCGACGCGCTCGCCGAAGACCTGGCGCAGATGCGCGGCGCGCTCGGTCACGGCGGTCATGTCGCGCGCGGTCTCGCTTTCGACGGCGGGACACACCCAGTAGACCTGCGCGCCCTCGCCGAGCGCGCGATGAAGGCCCTCGATGACATCGTCCAGCCGCTCCTGCGGCACGGTGCGGGTGATGACGGGCTTGCGGCCCGCGGGCTTTTCGGTGATCTGCGACACGTCGAGATCCCCATGCAGCGACAGTTGCAGGGTGCGCGGGATCGGCGTCGCTGTCATCACAAGGATGTCGGCGTCGCCCGCGCGGGCCTTCTCCTGCAAGGCGAGGCGTTGCGCCACGCCGAAGCGGTGCTGCTCGTCCACGATGGCGAGGCCGAAATCGCGGAATACCACATCGGGCTGAAACAGCGCGTGGGTGCCGCAGATCGCGCGGATTTCACCGCTCGCGAGCTTGCCGAGAAGCCGCCCGCGCGCGCGGCCCTGTTCCCGCCCGGAAAGGTATCCGAGCGGGATGCCGGCTGCCTCACACAAGGGCGTCAGCGTTTCGAGATGCTGGCGGGCGAGAACGTCCGTCGGCGCCATCAGCGCGACCTGCGCACCCGCTTCCACCGCGTTCGCCATGGCAAGCGCCGCGACGACCGTCTTGCCCGCGCCGACATCGCCTTGCAGAAGCCGCAGCATGCGCCGCGACGAGGCCATGTCCGCCTTGATTTCGGCGAGCGCGGTTTCCTGCGACCGCGTCAGCGCGAAGGGCAACCGGCTGCGCATCTTCGCGGCGAGGCTGCCGTCGCCGACAAACGAGCGCCCGGCAAGCTGGCGGTGGCTTCGGCGTACCAGCGCGATGGCGAGCTGAGCGCTCGATACTTCGTCATGGGCGAGCCGCTCGCGCGCCTTGTGCCAGAGCGCGAGGTCTGCATGACTCCGGGGGCGGTGCAACGTCACGAGCGCCTCGCGGAAGGTCGGCCACCCCTCCGCTTCGACAAGCGCCGTATCGTGCCATTCGGGGAAATCGGGCACTTTCGCCAGCGCTTCGCCGATGACGCGGTAGAGAAATTTCTGCGTAAGGCCGAGCGTCAGCGGGTAGACGGGCTCGATGGCGGGCAGGCGATGGCGCTCATCCGGTGCGAGAACGTAATCCGGGTGCGTCATTTGCAGGCGCGCGCCGTGGCGCTCGACGCGGCCGGAGACGAGGCGCGGTTCGCCGACCGGCAACAGCCGTTTGATCCCCGCGCGGTCGCCGTGGAAATAGACGATGTCGAGCGCTCCGCTTTCATCCTCGCACACGATGCGCAACGGCGCGCGAGGGGCCGAACGCGGCGGCGCGCTATGCTTCACCGGCGTAACCACGAGCGTGACGATGCTGCCGGACAGCGCTTCGCTGACTGATGGCGTGAGCCTGCGATCGAGCGTGCCCGTCGGCAGATGCCAGAGGAGATCGATCACGCGCGGCGGCGTCAGCGGCTTCGCGAGAAGCTTCGTGAGAAGCTCCGCGCCGCGCGGGCCGAGCCCCTTGAGGCTCGTCAGCGGCGCATGAAGCGCGTTCAAACCGGCTCCTGTTGCGGGGCGTTCTTTGTCCGGGACAGCCATGCGTTCAAGAAATGTGGGCGTTGAGGCACCCTGCCAAGGAACCGGCGCTTCAAACAAAAGCATTTGCGACTGCGATTCGCTCGATTCGCTCATGGTGGCGAGTTTGAGCACGGTACGCGGCCCGCGCAATCCGCCGCGCGATTTTTGCACCGGCGTGACGGGGATAAGGCGGAAAGTGCGAAAGCCGGGGGTATGAATGCGCCGGCTTCGCGACTATATTGCGGGCACGGTGCCAAGTGCGCCAACATTCGCGTTCTAAAGGTTTTTTTCATGGACGGGCTTGAGCTGAGGCGCAAGCGCGCGGTGTACCGTGCGCTTCATCGCGGCACGAAGGAACTGGATCTCATTCTCGGGCGCTATGCCGAGGCGCGCGTGCCCGTCATGGACGAGACGCAGCTTGCGTCCTTCGAAACGGTGCTCGCGGCGCAAGACCCGGATGTCGACCTCTGGATCAGGAAGGGCGAAGCGCCGGGCGACCTCGCGGCCATCGTGTCCGAAATCCGCAGCTTCTACAGACTATGATGATGCTTCGAGCCTGATCCGCAAAAGCGCACGGCGGTTTTGGGATAAGGATCCTGCTCGATAAACAGCGACGCTCACTCGATTTACGCGAAAGCGATAACGCTCAACAGCTCCAACGCGGCGGCCCCGAGGTCGCACCCCGACATGGCAGGCGAAACCGAAACATTGGACAAGAAGGCGGCGGGAAAGCCCACCGCGCTCGACAGGCTTGCGGGCGGAGATGGCGCTATCCTCGCCTCCGGCGTGCCCGAGGGCCACGACGCGTTTCTGATCGCGGCCATAGCGCGGCGCCTCCCCACCGACACGGCTTACCAGCAGGCGGTGCTGCACGTCGCGCGCGACGACCACCGTCTTGCCGCGCTCAAGAGCCAGCTCGAATTCTTTGCCCCCGGCGCGGACGTCCTCTCGTTTCCGGCGTGGGACTGCGTGCCCTACGATCGCGTTTCGCCCGACAGCGACATCGAAGCCCGACGCATCGCCACGCTCGCAAGGCTCGCCCATGCGAAGGGCGGCAAGCCCGCGATCATCGTGCTGACAACGGTCAACGCCGCGCTTCAGCGCGTGCCGCCGCTCGCCGCGATGAAAAAATCGGCGGCGCGGCTCACCGCCGGCGGCCGCATCTCCATGGAGCAGGTGATCGCGCGGCTCGAAGGATCGGGCTTCATGCGCACCGGCACCGTGATGGAGCCCGGTGAATACGCCGTGCGCGGCGGCATCCTCGATCTCTACGTGCCGGGGCATGCGCGGCCCGCGCGCCTCGACTTCTTCGGCGATACGCTGGAAACGATCCGCACCTTCGATCCCGTCACGCAGCGCACGCAGGCCACGCGCGATGGCGTCACGCTGCTTCCGATCAGCGAAATCCCCTCGGGGGACGCCGCCGTCAAGCAATTTCGCCAGCGTTACGTCGAGCTGTTCGGGCCGAGCAAAGGCGACGACGCGCTTTACGAGGCGGTGTCGGCGGGCACGCGTTATCCCGGCGTCGAGCACTGGCTGCCGCTGTTCTACGACGGCATGGACACGCTGTTCGATTACCTGCCGAACGCGGTCGCAACGCTCGATCATCTGGCGGACGACGCGGCGCTGCGCCGCCTCGAAACCATCGCCGATCATTATGAAGCGCGCCGCGAGGGGCTCGAACAGCGCTCCTTCGGCGCGCCGCCCTACAAGCCGCTCAAGCCGGACGCGCTCTACCTTACATCGGAGGAATGGACGGCGAAGCTTGGCGAGCACAAGGTGCGCCGCTTCGAGCCGTTCCCGCAGCCGGACGCCAGGGCGGTCGTGCAGATCGACTTCAGGGGCAAGCAGGGGCGCAGCTTCGCGCTCGAACGCGCTGAAAGCTCCGACAAGCTCATTCCGGCCGTCGCCGAGCATATCCGCACGATGCAAAGCCTCGGCAAGCGTGCGGTCGTCGCCTGCTGGACGAACGGCGCGCGCGAACGCCTCGGCAACATGCTCTCGTCGCACGTCTCGCGTATCGAAAAGGTTGCAAACATCGCGGAGGTGCGGAAGGCCGACAAAAGCGCGGTCAGCTTCGCGCTGCTTGGCCTCGAGTCGGGCTACGAGACGCCCGACCTCGCGATCATCGCCGAACAGGATATCCTCGGCGACCGCCTTATCCGCCGCCGCAAGGCGAAGAAGGCGAGCGATGTGCTCGTCGAGGCGTCGAGCCTCACCCCGGGCGACCTCATGGTGCATGCCGATCACGGCATCGGGCGGTTCATCGGGCTGAAGACCATCGACGCGGCGGGCGCCCCGCACGATTGCGTCGAACTCGAATATGCGGGCGGTGACAAGCTGTTCCTGCCCATCGAGAATATGGAACTGCTCACGCGCTACGGCTCGGACGAGGGCGACGGCCAACTCGACAAGCTCGGCGGCGCGTCCTGGCAGGGCCGGAAAGCGCGGCTCAAGAAGCGCATCCGCGAGATGGCGGAAGAACTCATCAAGGTCGCGGCTCTGCGCGAAATGAAGCCCGCGCCGGTGCTTCAGGTTTCGGACGGCGCCTATAATGAATTTGTTACGCGGTTCCCTTACGAGGAGACCGACGATCAGCTCGCCAGCATCGAGGCGGTAGCCGACGATCTCGCCAAGGGCCGCCCGATGGATCGCCTCGTGTGCGGCGATGTCGGCTTCGGCAAGACCGAAGTCGCGCTCCGCGCGGCCTTCATCGCGGTGATGGAGGGCAAGCAGGTGGCGGTCGTCGTGCCGACGACGCTGCTCGCGCGCCAGCATTACCAGACCTTCGTCAATCGCTTCCAGGGCTTCCCGGTGAAGATCGCGCAGGCTTCGAGGCTCGTGACGCCGAAGGAGATGGCGCTGACGCGAGAAGGGCTGAAGGCCGGGCAGATCGATATCGTGGTCGGCACGCATGCGCTCCTCGCCAAATCCATAGCCTTCAAGGATCTGGGCCTCCTTATCGTGGACGAGGAGCAGCATTTCGGCGTGGCGCACAAGGAGCGGCTGAAGAACCTGCGCGAGGAAGTGCACGTGCTGACGCTCACGGCGACGCCGATCCCGCGCACGCTGCAACTCGCGCTGACGGGCGTGCGCGAAATGTCGGTGATCGCGACGCCGCCGGTGGACCGCCTCGCGGTGCGCACCTTCATCACGCCGTTCGATCCCGTCACGCTGCGCGAGGCACTGCTTCGCGAGCGCTATCGTGGCGGCCAGTGCTTCTATGTGGTGCCGCGCATTTCCGATCTCGACGATGTGGCGGCGTTCCTGCGCGAACACGTGCCGGAAATCCGCTTCCGTCAGGCGCACGGCCAGATGGCACCGACCCAGCTCGAAGACATCATGTCGGCCTTCTACGACAAGGAATTCGACGTGCTGCTTTCCACGACCATCGTGGAATCGGGCCTCGATATTCCGAACGCGAACACGCTGATCGTGCATCGCGCGGACATGTTCGGCCTCGCCGCGCTCTATCAGCTTCGCGGGCGTGTCGGCCGCTCCAAGACGCGCGCCTATGCCATGTTTACCATCCCGCCGAACGGCAAGATCACGCCGCAGGCCGAAAAGCGGCTCAAGGTGCTGCACTCGCTCGACAGCCTCGGCGCCGGTTTCACGCTGGCGAGCCACGACCTCGATCTGCGCGGCGCGGGCAACCTGCTCGGCGAGGAGCAGTCCGGCCACATAAAGGAAGTCGGCTACGAGCTTTATCAGTCGATGCTGGAAGAGGCGGTCGCCGCGCTCAAGGCCAACGGCGGCGAGGAGCGCGAGGAAGAGGAGCAATGGTCGCCGACGATCAATGTCGGCCTGCCCGTGTTGCTGCCGGAAGCCTACGTGCCCGATCTTCAGGTGCGGCTCGGCCTTTATCGTCGCCTCTCGGGGCTGCATGAGAGCGCCGACCTCGAAAACTTCGCGGCAGAGCTGGCAGACCGTTTCGGGCCGCCACCCGATGAAGTGAAGCACCTCCTCACCGTGGTTCAGATCAAGAATTATTGCCGCAAGGCTGGCATCGCGCAGGTCGACGCCGGACCGAAGGGCGCGGTAATCACCTTCCGCAACAAGAAATTCGCGAACCCGCAAGGGCTTGTGAAGTTCATGTACGAGCACGGCGCGCAGGTAAAACTGCAGATCGATCAGAAGCTCGTCTACAAGGAGGAGTGGGACGACGGCGTGGAGCGGCTGCGCGGTGCGCGGGCGCTCGTGCGCGAGCTTGCGGCCGTCGCGAAGGGCGAGGCGGAAGGCGCATCAGGCGAGGGCAAAGCCATCCACGAGATGCGCCTTGCGCTGCCGAAAAAGCCCACGACGCCGCCGCCTGCGAAGCATCAGCAAAGACCCGGCGCGGGCGCGGCACAGTTCCGGCACGCCGCAGCGGGGAAGGGCGTGCCGCCGAAGCCTCCATCGAAGGGTGGCAAGCCCCGCTATAATTAGGTCAGGCTATTAACGCCATTGCCTGCGCCTT
>NZ_JASGFR010000054.1:0-17862 GCF_047605405.1 Rhodomicrobium sp.
TTCACGGCCTTCCTCGTTGGTCGCGGAGATACCCCGTTCGACAGCGGCAACGACGATGGTGACGACGAGGAGATTACGCCGACCTTCGAGCCTGGCGCCATCGTGGATCTCGGCGACGACCGCGACGTCAGGTTCTCGACGCCCGCCGAAGTGGGCGGCTCCTACGAGCCGTTCCAGTATCGGAACATCTTGAAGATCTGCGCCGGGCTTGGAATGCCTTACGCCATCGTCTCGGGAGACGTGACGCGCGGCAATTTCTCGAACGTGCGCACCGCGATCATTCAATTCCGCCGGCGGGTGAGGCAGTGGCAGTACAACGTGCTGGCCTACCAGCTCAACCGCGTTGTGTGGCGCACCTTCGTTGACCTTGCCGTGATCTCCGAAGCGATCACGCTGCCGGGGTTCGACAAGCCCGACAGCGGCTGGCTCTATTGCGATTCCCTCATGCCGCGCATGGAGATGATCGACCCGCTGAAAGACGTCCAGGCCGAGAAGGAAGAGCTGCGCGCTGGCCTCAAGAGCCGCACCATGGCGCTCGCCGAGCGCGGCTACGACCGCGAGGATGTGGACGACGAAATCGCCGTCGAGCGCGAGGAAGCCAAGACACGCGGGATCAAGTTCGACATCGAGCACGCCAAAGGCGAGACGCCATCCGAGCCGGACGAAGAAGCGATAGCGGAGCGCATCCGGGATGAAGGGGGCTACCGTGAGGCGGCTTGATCTCCCTCATCTGGCGGCGACCCTTTTCGACACGCCGCACATGATCCGCCGGTCGAAGCTCGACGTCATTCTGGCCGCGGTCGCTCCCAAGCTTCACGGGGGCGCGTTACCGGTCAGGGCTTTTGCTGACGAAGACGATTACGGAAGCGAGCCGAACGAGGGCTTCACCGTGCAAAATGGCGTCGCGATCGTCCCTGTCCTGGGCACGCTCGTGCGCCGAGGCTCGTGGCTCGATGCCGCGTCTGGATTGGCGAGTTATTCCGGGCTGAAGGACTGCGTTGCCGAGGCCCTCGCCGAGCCGGACGTGAAGGCTGTTCTCCTCGAAATCGATTCCAACGGGGGCGAAGCCGGCGGCGTGTTCGATCTTGCGGATGAGATTCGTGCGCTATCGAAGCGCCATCGAAAGCCGGTCTGGGCGCACGCGAACGAATGCGCCGCATCGGCGGCCTATGCCATCGCCTGCGCCGCCGATCGGATATGGCTTGCGAGAACGGGCGAGGTTGGAAGCATCGGCGTCATCTGTGCGCATCTCGACCAGTCGCAGGCAGACGCGAAGGCGGGGCTGCGCTGGACCTTCATCTATGAAGGCGACCACAAGACGTGGGGCAACCCGCACGAGCCGCTCGGCGACGAAGCTCAGGCTGCCCTGCAGGCCGATGTGCACGCCCTCTACGAGATGTTCGTTGCCCACGTGGCGCAATATCGTGGAATGACGCCTCAGGCGATCCGCGATACTCAAGCCGATATGTTCCGGGGAGAAGCGGCCATCACTGCTGGCCTCGCTGACCGGGTAGGAACTTTGGATCAGGCAGTGGCGGCGCTTGTCCAGCGCGTTGACAATATGTCGACATCTGGAGGGGCCGCGATGGCAAGCAAGCGAGGAACGTCATGGCTCGACGCAGGACCGTCAGCGCAGCCCGCCGCCGTGCGGAGGAACCCAAGCCCGAAGACGAGCTTGAAGACGATCTCCCCGAAAACGAGGCCGAAGGCGAAGACGACGATCCAACCGCCGAAGGCGAAGACGAGGACGTGAATGCCGAAGGCGAGGACGAGGATCCTTCTGCCGAGGGCGAAGATGACGAGCCCGCAGCTGAAGGCGAGGAAGAGCCGAAGACGAGAAAAGCGAAGGCCAAGGCTGCACGCGTCGAACGTGCGCGCTGCGCCGGCATCACCAACCTCGCCAAGCAGGCCAAGCGCCTCGGAGTGCGTTTCGACGCGGCCAAGGCCATCGCGAATGGCACGAACCTCAGTGTGGCGCGAGCGCGCGTGCTCGCCGCAGCGGCTGCAACAGATGCGGGCGAGATCGACACGATCACGCGGCGTGGATCGCAGGGCGCGACAAGGCGCTCCCTCACGAAAGACGCGAAGCTGGCGACCTGGAAGAAGGCGCTGAAGCGCTGAGCTACGGCTAAGGGAGATACACGCAATGACTGTGTTTCATGAGGGGCGGCATCCGGGCGCCTATATCGTTGGCGAGGTCGAGTATCTCTCCCGGGAAACGGTGACGTTCGCCTCTGGCGCGGTTGTCGAGCCTGGCACGGTAGTCGCGCGCGTCACCGCCAGCGAGAAGTATGTGCCGCTCGATCCTTCCAAAAACGATGGCTCGCAGACGGCGGACGGCATCTCGTTCGGACATGTCGACGCCTCGGCCGCTGATGTCGTTGGCGTCATCACCGAGCGTCTCACGGCCGTCAGCGCCGCGGAGCTGCTTTGGCCGGCGGGCATTACGGAAGCGCAGAAGACGGCAGCGCTCACGGCGCTCAGGGCAAAGCACATCAAGGCGCGATAACGCGACAAGCGGCAGGGGACTTTCGCCATGCATATGGACATTTTCAACGACGATGCGTTCTCGGCCGTCACGATGACCCGGGCGCTCGAAGACTGGGAATTCAAACCCGATCTGATCGGCTCGCTCAACCTCTTCGAGGATGTGCCGATTTCCACCACAGGCATCTCGGTCGAGCGGCGCGGTAACACGCTGTCGATCATCCAGACGAGCGAGCGCGGCGCGGAGCTGGAGGAAGGCGTCACCGACAGGCGCAACCTCCGCACCTTCGAGACGAGCCGCATCGCCAAGGGCAAGACGATTAAGGCCTCGGAAATCCAGAACGTCCGCGCGTTCGGCGAAGAGTCCGAACTCGAAACCATGATCCAGTACGTTGCCCGGTATTCGGCGAAGCTTGTTGGTGACGTCGAGCTGACTTGGGAAAACATGATGCTCGGCGCTGTGCAGGGTGTCGTCTACGACGCCAACGGCGCGGTGATTGTCGACTGGTTCAGTGAATGGAGTATTGCCGCTCCGGCGGAAGTAAACTTCGCGCTCGGAAGCGACGACACCGATGTCGAGAAGATCTGCCGAGGCATCATTCGGAAGATGATGGTCGCGAGCCAGGGTGCGTGGACGATGGGAACTCGCGTTCTCGCACTGTGTGGGGACAACTTCTTCGACAAGCTCACGAACCACAAAAAGGTTCGCGAAACCTACCTGAATACGGCACAGGCGCAAACCCTCAACCGTGCTTTCGGCGTGGCGACGCAGTCTGCGCTTCAGGCTGGTAGCTACGCCGTGTTCGACTTCGGCGGCATCACCTTCGTCAATTATCGCGGCGTCGACACTTTTGACGATGGTGCAGCGAAGGGTACGCGAAACGCCATCGGCATCGGCAAGGAAAAGGCCAAGTTCTTGCCGGTCAATGCTCCTGGCGTTTTCCAGAAGGCGTTCGCGCCAGGCGAGGCTTTCGACATGGTGAACACCATCGGGCGGCCGCTCTATCAGATGCTGATCCGCGACGAGAAGCGGAACTTCTGGGTTCGCCCCGAGGTGTACAGCTACCCGCTGTTCATCTGCACGCGCCCTGACATGCTCATCACCGGGAAGAGCCAGTAATGTGGAAGGGCCTTCTCGATGACATGACCGCTGCCGTGCGGGAAACCTTCGGGCAGGCCGTAACCTACACGCGGGCGGCGACGGGCGAGGTCTTCGACATCGTCGCGCCGTTCGATCCAGCTTACGCGTCAGTCGAGGCGGGCGGCAGTATTCCCGTCACCATAACGCGGCCGGTGCTCGACATCCGCATCGCCGACATAGGCGGACATGAGCCAGAGCCGGACGACACGGCGCTGATCGGGGAGCGGCTATACCGCGTCATCGACGCCGAGGCCTCATCTTCTGGAATGATCAAAGCGCATCTGCGGAAGGTGTGACATGCATCCGCGAAAAGCCCTCCGCGCCGCCGCTGTCGAGATCATCCGAAGCGCCGGGACCGACGCGGCCCACCGCGTTTACAACTCCCGCGACTTCACGCTCAACACCAATTCGACACCGGCTATCGTCGTCTATACGCTCGGCGAGCGCATCGATTCCGATCAGCAGCATGAGAGTGGCTTGCGTCGGCGCGTCATGGATATGCGCGTCGAGTGCTACCACACCGGCGACGACGGGGCTGATGCAGTCGATGAAATGGCCTGGCAGGTCGAGACCGCGCTGCGCGCCGCCCCGACACTCGGCAACCTCGCGCTGACCACGCGCCTCATCAATACCGACATGGCGTTCGCGGCTCAGGGGGAGTTCGCGCTCCATGCAGCCGTCATGCATTGGGACGTGACCTATTACACGCATCCCGAGGACGATGGGGCCGACGATGCAGGGGTTTGAGCGGCGAGACGCCGAGATAACCGACCTCGCGCGTCGCGTGTCGAATACGGTTTTGATCGGCACAATCTCGCAATACGACCATAAGCTTGCCCGCTATCGCGTGAAGGCCGGCGATCTTGAGACGGACTGGATCCCCGACACGCAGGCGAGGGCAGGGCGGACCCGAACCTATGAGGGGCGAGACAAGGGCGAGCAGGTCGTTGTTGTCTCTCCGTCCGGCGATCCTTCGCAGGGCGTGATCGTCGGCAGCATCCACACCGAAGAAAAGCAGGCGGCCGACAAAGGCAGCCTACATCGCACGATCTATCCCGACGGAACGGTCATCGAGTATGACGACGAAGCGAAGGCCTACAAGATGGCGGTCGCCAAAGGCGGCACGTTCACGCTCGAAATCGGCGATGGCGTCTCTCTCGTTGCGGCTGGCGACAAGCTCGCGCTGAAGGCGCCCGGCGGCATCACGCTCGAAAGCCCGACGCTTACGCACAACGGCAAGAACATCTCCTTCGACCACAAGCACACCGACGTCATGCCGGGTGCCGCGCTTACAGGGCCGCCGGCATGACAGGGGTAAGCGCCACCACGGGCAAGCCGCTGAACGGCATAGACCACCTGCGCCAGTCCATTTGGGACATCCTCTCCACGCGTATCGGCACGCGCGTGATGCGCCGCGATTACGGATCCAACGTGCCGAACGTCATCGACTCGCCGGTCAACGACTTCTTCGCGGTCGATCTCTACGTCGCGGTCGCCGAAGCACTTGGGAAGTGGGAGCCAAGGTTCGCGCTGCGAGAAACTGCATTCGTCGCCAAGGGCGACGGTGTTATCGAGTTCACATTCAAGGGCATTTACCTGCCTGATGGGCGCGCCGTGAGGCTCGAAGGGGTGGTAGTCAAATGACGACTGCTATTGATTTGTCGCGATTGCCATCACCGAACGCGGTCGAGCCGCTCGATTACGAAACGATGCAGGCCTTGTTTCTGCAGCGCTTCCTTGTGGTTTGGAGCGCTGCTCGCGCCGAAGACCCCTCACTGCCATCTTACGATGTAGCCGGGCTCAATTCCGATCCCGTTGTCATTGTCTCGCAAGCGTGGAGCTATCTGCGGCTGCTTGACCGCCAGCGCGTCAACGATGCTGTGCGGGCTGTACTCGCGCCGACGGCAACGGATGCGGATCTCGACAACGTTGTTGCGCGCATCGGCGTGCAGAGGCTTGTCGTTGTGCCCGCGACCGACACAACGAAAGCGGTCATGGAGAGCGACGCGCGGTTGCTCGCGCGCTATCTGCTCGCCTTCACGCGACCTGCTGCGGGCAGCGCAGAGCGTTACCTCTATGAGGCGATGACGGCGTGGCCGCAGCTCCACCACGCGGCCGTGATCGGTCGTGCGGTGCACGGACGGCGCGGCGATGTCGATCTCGTAATCGCGGGGCCTTCGGGGCGCGACGCGACCGACGACGAGCTCGCGCTCGTGCGCGCCGCGACGAACAACACGACCGTGAAACCCGAGGCGACCAGCCTTTCGGTGCTGCGGGCGACGCGCGGCGTCTACGATGTGTCGGGCACGATCATTGTCCCGACCGGGCCTGATGCAGAGGCCGTTCGCGCCGAGGCTGAGGCGCGTATTCTTGCTGCCGCGCAGGCGCGCATGCTAATCGGGGCACAGGTGCCTCGCTCGGCACTCGAAGGCGCGGCTTACGGTCTGTCCGTGACGCGGGCGGATCTGACCTCTCCCGCCGATATCCCGGCCGATCCCTACACGATCCCGATTCCGGGCGTGATCGAACTCACCGTGGAGGTAGCAGGATGACTGGGCGTGCTGGGGCTCGCGAGATTCTGCCGGGTGCGCCGGAGCCGTTCAAGGCGTCGCTCGCGGCGGCCATGACGGACGACTTGCCGGTGCCGGTCGAGGAGGTGCTCGATCCGCGGACAGCGCCGGTGCATTTTCTGCCGTGGCTCGCCGTTCATGACGGCGTGCGGCTCTGGTTTCCGAACTGGTCCGAGGCTCGCAAGAGGCAGGTCGTTTCAGAGAGTCTTGCCGCTAACTTCGAGGTCGGTGCGCGCGCAGGCGCGGTGCGCTTTCTCAGCTACGTCGACGCTATGCTCGTTGACGCCGTGTCTTATCCGGCTCGGTTCGTCATGGGGCGTGCCGTACTCGGTCGCACGCCCATCGGCCACGGGCCATTCCTCGCGCGCTATCTCGTCCGCATCCGCACGTTCAAGCCGCCTCGCGCGTTCGTGATCGGTCGTTCGGCAGGCGGGCGAGCATTTCTGAAAACGCCAGACCGCATGCAGCGCAACCGCGTGCTGGCCGCGCTACGCGCTGCCAAATCGCCGGAGACAGAATACCGCGTCGACCTCGCCCATATGCGACCGCTCGCGCTGTCCGACGCCCCGCCCCTCGACGGCACCCATTATCTCGGCCAGTTCGTGCCGCGCTCAAAATTGTGAGGACGCCATGACGAAGGTGGTACATTTCAGCGAGGCTGAGGTTGCCGAGTCCAGCGACTGGGAAAACGCATCACTCTACGCACGCGAGGGCGACGAGGCGATTGTCGGTGGCGCTATCGGCTACCCGCACCATTGGGCTGGACATTCGATCTCGCAGACGAGCGCTATCGAGATAGCCATCAATCCAGGCGCGCTTTTCACAGGCGGTATCGTCTACCGCAACGAGCAGCCGATCTCAGTCAACCTGCAACTTTATCTCCCTCTCGTGACCGGCGACAGGCGCTATGTGGCGCTACTCTTGCGCGGCGAGGAGAAGACGGAACAGGAGAGCCGTCTGTTCGAGGTGGATGCCGACACGGAAGAAACGGTTGAGCGCATGACGCCAAAGACCGGCCTTCGCCAAATCGTCTGCGTCGTTCAGCAAGGCCTTACCTCACCAACGCCTGTCAAACCGGTGGTCGCGGCGGATCAGTGCTGTCTCGGCTTCGTCGAACTCTCGACAACCGGCATCGTCGCCATCGAGATGGACAACGCACGCAGGGTCAAAACCCTCTACGAACTCGACGGGCGCGTGGAAGCGGTCGAGGCCGATCAGGCGGCAACAAACAGTCGGGTCAAGACGCTTGAAACCGACGTTGCAAACATCGCCTCGCGCCTTGGAGACATTCCGAGTCCGGTCGTCATGCGGCAGATCAAGCGCGACGTCGCGACGTTTCAGCGGCGGATATCCATGCCGGATGAGGCGCGCGCCTACGGCTACGACAGCGGTCTTGTGCAGGATTGGTGGGACAAGAACCACCCATCGTGGCTTGCCCGCATCCGCGAGGGCATTCGCTTTCCGTGGGCGGCGGAGCGCGACGCGCAACTCGCACTGATCGACGAAACGGCTCCGGACGTCCGGTTTCACAACCGACTGCTGATGCCCGCTTGGACCGAGACGATGCGCCTCGCCATCGATGGCGACGGCGGATCTATCAACATCTCGCAGCAGGTGCACACCGAGGTTTCGCTCGTGCGGCGCGAGGTATCGCGCACGGTTACTGAGGTCGGCGAAACCACAACCGTCTGCGAAAACAACCGCGAATGGGCAAACTACGTCAGCAGGGCTGAGATAGGCGCGCTGTTTACGAAAAACGGCGAGACGTGGCAGATCCTCGACAACGACGGTGGCCGAAATTACGGCAGGGGACACGTCTTCTATACCGTTGGCAAATTGATCCAGCGCACCGTCACCGACGTCTACTGGGACGAGGTGACGGAGCAGATCGGCGTCAACGGCTCGATTTATGGGCAGACATGGCTCTGCTCGCAGCCGATGATCCTGACCAGCGTCGATTTGTGCTTCACGCGCGCGGCGACGGCCGGCGACGTGCACCTGTTCATCTGCGAATGCGATGGCTCCGGCGCGCCGCGGCTCGACGCGGTGATCGCGAACACGACGATTGCAGCGGCTTTGCTGACGACAGGCTGGAACAAATTCTCGATCCGGCCGAGCCCCTTAGAGAGCGGCAAGCGCTATGCGTGGTTCACGGTCACGACCGGCAACCATGCGCTCGAGACGGTCTCTGGCAACAAATTCGCACAAGGCTCGCAGTTTCATGTCACGGACGGTGCGTGGGCGCAGGGTTCGACGACTGTCGACTTCGCGATGCGTCTCAATGCGGCCTCCTTCGCTTCGACCCGCACCGTGGTCGAGTTCCAGCCGTTAATCCTCGAAAACGGCATGACCGACATCCGCCTGTTGCACGCGGGCTGGACGCTCGGCGGCACAGCTTTGACGTGGGAAATCCGCCCGAGCGACGCGGATGAGTGGCGGCCGCTGAACGACACCGTCGGAGAGCGCACACCGCTCGCCGGTCTGCCGCCTTTGGTGCGTCTGCGAGCTGTGTTCACGGGAACCACCGACCTGCAACCGGCGATCATCCTTGACGCCTATGCACGCGGCATGACGTTCCGACCCCGCGGCGACATGCAGGCGGTGTCGATCGAGCACCAATTCGGGCTGTCGTCGCAGACAATCCAGGTCGAGGCGGTCATCGACCAATACGATCCGCAGAAGCACACGGTTGCACCGAAACTGATCGCCGGCGGCACGGTGCTGACGCCGACGACTTGCGTCATCACCCCGGACCTTGTGAGCGACAAGAAAAAGACGTGGCTCGCGACGTACTTGCTCGCGCAACCTGCCACGTCCGCACGCGCGCGGCTCGACATGACGACGACCGAAGTGACCGACATCCCGTTTATCCAGAACATCGCCTACTACGCATTGTGAGGGCTTTATGGCTGCGAAAACCAAACCTGCCAAAGCGTCAGCCTACGAGGCGGAGGTCGATTATCGCATCACCCTTGCTCGGCTCGTCAAGCTGGGCGGCACTGTAGCTTTGCCGCCGCGCGGCGAGATCACGGTGAAGGGGGCTGCGCTCACGCAAATCATCGAGGAGTACGGGGCCGATGTCATCGTCTCTGCCGAGCGCGTCTGACGACTATAAGGCGCCGCACAAACTCGACCTGTCGCGCGCCGTTTGGGATGCGGTCTTCGGAAGCATAGGCGAGCGGCTCCGCGCGCTGGAGGCTGTCAAGGCCGACTGGGAAAGTCTGATCTCGGTTGGCACCGGCCAAGCGCTCGCCGTAATCCGCGAGAACGTCGAGCCTCATCTCGCGGCGCTGACGCAGATGATAACGCAGCTTAAGGCAGATGTCGCAGCGGCGCAGGACGCGGTCGCGGCGCTTATCTCCGGCGGCAATATCACCATCGGGACTGTATCTGGGCTCGTGACGGCGCTCAATGCAAAGGCGGCCCAAGCTGACCTCGACGCGCTGGCGCTCGTTGTTGCCGCGAAAGCCGCGCAGGCGGATCTCGACGCGCTCACCGCGACGGTCGGGGCGAAGGCAGAACAGGCGGACCTTGCGGCTCTTGCCAATGTTGTCGGGACGAAGGCGACCGCGGCCGATGTTGCAACAGCTTTGGCCGGCAAGGCCCCGGTCGCGAACTACGCACATCTTGATCAAGTCGCCGAATTCACAAAACAGGTGCGACTTTCGAGGAAGGGACTTGCACAGTCCGGCTTGATTACATGGGATTGGAGCGTTGCTCCTAATGCACTTATTTATCTCACCGGGAATGCGACCCTCGCACTTCCGTCGAATTTCTTGGCTGGCGATACAGCGCAAGTCCTCGTTTACAATTCTGGATCGTATACGTTTGCGTTTTCGAATGGGTACAAATTCCCAAATAATGTTGTTCCTACGATTCCGCCGAATAGCGTCGTGGTGCTGACGTGCCTGGGTAATGTCGACAACACAAATCTTCTTTGCGTTGCAGCGGGGCCATTCTGATGCTCGTTCCTCCGCTTGGTTTTATGTCTGCCAGTGCGGCTCTGTCAGCGTCCTTTCTGGCTTCGGGGAACTGGACCAATGGGACGCTCCAATTAGGTTCCGCATCGCCGGATAGGCTCATAATTTTGGCTGTCAACGATGACGGTAATCAAACTCCCTCCGCGTCTATCGGGGGGATGGCCATGGGGAGATTTTTTGTCTCTGATTACTATTACGGAGCATGTACTCACTGGTTTAAGGCGGCTGTCCCTGTTGGGACAGAAGCCAGCTTTTCCTATTCAGGCGTTAACTATCGAATGGCGTGGGGGGCGTGGGCGGTTAAAGGCTCTAACGCACCGGTAGTGTCGGGGAATACGTCTTCAAAATCCGGCGGGAGTGTATCCTTGCCTGCATTGAAAGGAGGCGTAGTTCTCGCCTCACAGTCAGGAGGCATAACTTCTGGCGCGCCGCAATGGTCGGGTGCAACGGGTCGCGGTTCATCAGTTTATCAGTTCGCCTATAAATCGAACGGGTACTATGCGGATTTTGCTGATTACGCTGCCACGTCCGACGAAAGCGCACACCTTGTTTATGTGAATGGCGCGAATACTGAATATCATATGCTTTCGGCAGTATCTCTTAAGCCATAGGGAGGCATGAATGTGGGTACGCATTGAACGCGGCGCGGTCGCCGAGACAATCTTCGCGCCACGTCAGATCTCGGTCGGCGAGATCAACTACCCGTCGAACATTTTCGAGCTTTGGAGCGAGGCGGAATTGGCGGCACTCGGCATCGTCCCGCTCGTCTATGAGCCGGAGCTGCCCGAGGGCAATTACGCGGTCGCGAGCGAGAGTGCGCCGGTCTACAACGCGGCCAACAACCGCGCCGTTATCACGCGAACTTACGAGGCCGTGCCGGAGCCGGTGCCGCCGAGCGTGCTGAAACTCCCGTTCGTCCGTGCCTTGCGGCAGAAGGGCTTTGAAGTAGCGTTCTGGGCTGCGCTGGAAGAGGACGCGACGGCCAAACTCGATTTCAGCCTGGCGAACGAAATCGACCGCAGCGATCCGAAGATCCCGCAGTTTGCGGCGGCAATCGGCGCGTCTGACGCTGATGTGGATGAGGTCTTCCGGCTCGCCGCGACCCTCTAAGCGATATCGTGGAATGCGCTGCGCGCGCGGCTCGTTTACACCGTGTCAACTCGGACTATTGGAGTCGACACATGACGACGGACTTTCTGCACGGCGTTGAGGTTATCGAGATTGACGACGGCCCGCGCCCGGTTCGCACCGTCCGCTCGTCCGTTATCGGCATCGTCGGCACCGCCGAAAATGCCAACCTTTCCGAATTCCCTCTCGATACCCCGGTGCAGATCGCGGGCTCGCGCGCCAAGGCTGCGCTCCTCGATACGGTCGGCACCGGCCTTGGAACGCTTCCCGGTGCGCTCGACCAGATCTTCGACCAGATCGGCGCGGTCGTGGTCGTCGTCCGCGTCGCCGAAGGCGATGATGACGAAGAGACGGTGGCGAACGTCATCGGCGGCGTTGCTCCCGATGGCTCCTACAAGGGCGTCCATGCGCTGCTCGCCGCTCAATCTCGGCTCGGGGTTACTCCGCGCATTCTGATCGCGCCGGGCTTTACCGGTGATCGCCCGGTCGGCGTGGACCGCATCCAGCTGTCGAACGGCGGCGCGAATTACACGCACGCGACCGTAACGCTCACGGGCGGGGGCGGCACGGGCGCTGAAGCCGAAGCCGTCATCTCCGGCGGCGTCATCACCTCTATCGTCGTCACCAAGCCCGGGCGCGGCTACACGAACGCGCCTGCTGTTGCCATCGCGGGCGACGGCGCAGGCGCAGCCGCAACGGCCGTCACCGGCCCGTCTGCAAACCCGGTTGTCGCCGAACTCGTCGGCATCGCCGAGCGTTTGCGCGCGGTTGTCATCGCGGACGGCCCGAACACCACGGATGAAGCGGCCGTTCAGTACGCGAGCGACTTCGGGTCGAAGCGCGTCTATATGGTCGATCCGTTCGTCAAGGTTCAGCGCGGCACGAACATCGTCAACGTGCCGACGAGCGCGTCGGTCGCGGGGCTCATCGCTAAGAGCGACAATGATCGGGGCTTCTGGTGGTCGCCATCGAACCAGAACATCAACGGCATTCTCGGCACCGCGCGGCCCATCGACTTCGCGCTGGGCGACCCGAACAGCCGTGCGAACCTCCTCAACGAGCAGCTCGTCGCGACCGTCATTCGCGAAGACGGCTATCGACTTTGGGGCAACCGCACCCTCTCTTCCGACACGAAGTGGGCTTTCTTGTCCGTGGTTCGCACCGCCGACATGATCAACGACTCCATCCTGCGCGCGCATCTGTGGGCGGTCGATCGGGGCATCACGAAGACCTATTTCGATGACGTGTCCGAAAGCGTTCGCGCCTACCTGCGCACGCTCACATCGCTCGGCGCTATCCTCGGCGGCGATTGCTGGCCGAACCCGGATTTGAACACGCCGACCTCGATTTCTGAAGGTCACACGGTGTTCGACTTCGACTTTACGCCGCCCTATCCGGCCGAGCGCGTGACGTTCCGCTCTCATCTCACCACGGATTACCTTGAGGATCTGGTGTAATGGCTCTCATCGCTCTCCCGCGCCAGCTGAAGAACTTCAACCTCTATGTCGACGGCGAGTCCTTTGCTGGCAAGGCGGACACCATCACGCTTCCAGCCCTCAACTTCGTAGTCGAGAAGCATCGCGCCGGTGGCATGGATGCGCCGCGCGGTATCGAGCTCGGCATGGAGGAGTTGAAGCTCTCCTTCGTCATTTCCGACCTCGGCCCGCAGATGCTTTCCTTGCTTGGCAAGGATGGCGTGGCGGTCGTCGCGCGCGGCTCTGTGCAGGCGCAAGGCTCTGACGCGGAGGCGGTGGTCATCAATATGCGCGGGCTGTTTCGCGGGCTGGAAAGCTCCGCATGGACGCTCGGCGCCAAAAGCTCGCGCACCGTGAACGTCGACCTCAGCTATTTCCGTTACCGCCAGAAGGATGTCGAGTACTGCGAAATCGACATCGACAACATGATCCGCACCATCGGGGGCGTCGATCAACTGGCGGCGCATCGCACGAACATCGGACTGTAGAGGAAGCCATGGCAGCACCCGCCAAAGAGACGACTTACAAACTCCTCGTGCCCGTCACGTTCGAGGGGCGCGAGCACGCCGAAATCAAGCTGCGGCGCGTCAAGGCGCGCGACATCCGCGATCTCGAACGCGAGGACGCTGGCAGCGCGCAGACGTTCTTTCTGATCTCGCGTTTGTCCGACTGGCCGCCCGAAGGCGTCGAGGAAATGGACGCGGCCGACATCGAGGGGGTTGCGACGATCATCGAGGGTTTTATCGGGAAGAAGCGTCCTCGGCGCTGAGCTGGGAGGGCGTTTCCAGCCTGATTGCGGACCTCGCGACCGTCTTTCACTGGCCCCTGTCCGAACTGCTCGAACTGACCCCGCAGGAGCTTCTTTTCTGGCGGGGCCTCGCGGAAGAAAGAGTGAAGGCGAAGTAAGATGGCCGCGCAGGTAGCTGAAGCCCAGGTCAAACTCACGCTCCTCGATGGCGTGTCGGCGGGCATCCAGCGCATTCAGGAGCGCTTTGCTGCGCTATCGCGCGCCATCGGCCTCGACCGGGTAACAGCGGCCGCCCGCCGCCTCGGCGAGGCGCTCGCCCGCGTGCGTGACGGCTTCGGCCAGAGCATGGGGCGGCTCAGCGCGTTCATCGCCGCGCTCGGCCTGGGCGGTGGCGGCGCGATCGCGGCAGCTACATCGCTCGGCAAGCATGTCTCCGCCCTGTCCGAAGACTTCGACAAGCTCTCCAAGGCGGCGGGCATAAGCGCCGAAGTGCTGCAAGAACTTCAATATGCCGGTCGCAAGAGCGGCGTCGACACCGGACTGATGGCCTCGAGCCTGAAGGACTTGCGTCGCCGCGCGCTCGAATTCGTGGAGACGGGCGAAGGCGCGGGCGCCGAAGCGTTCAAGAAGCTCGGATACCGCGCCGGCGAGCTCAAGAAGAAGATGCAGACGCCGGCCGCGCTCTTCTCGGAGATCATCGAACGCATCGGCAAGCTGAAGGAGATGGACCGCATCAAGGTGGTCGAAGGGCTCTTCGGCGGCGAAGAAATGCTGAAGATGATCGGCCTGACCGCCGCGCAGATCCGTGAGCTTCGCGTCGAAGCGCGCGAAAGCGGGACCATCCTCGGCAACGACGTCGTGGCCTTTTCTGCCGTCTATCGCGAGAACCTCGACGCGCTTGAGCGCCGCCTGGAATCGTTTCGCAACCGTCTCGGCGCGCAGCTCCTCCCTGTGCTCAACGACGCGGCGGAGTCCTCGCTCAAGTGGCTTGAAGCGAACCGCAAGCTCATCCAGACAAAAATCGAAGAATGGGCTGGGAAGATCACGCGCGTCGTGCGCGATCTCCTCAATCCCTCATCCGATCTGCGCCAGCGCATCGCAGCGATTGGGGACGAGTTCAAGCGATGGGCGCAGCGGATTCAGCCCGCAATCGACTTTCTGGGCGGACCGTTGAACGCCGCCATGCTCGCCGTTGGGGCTTATATTGCCGGGCCCTTCGTTGCGGCGGTGGCGATGGCGGTTTCGTCTGTCATTATGTTCGGTGCGGCACTGATGATGACGCCGTTCGGGTGGATCCTTGGCGGCATAGCGGCGCTTGGGGCAATCGTTTACGTCCTGATCGCCAAATGGGATGAATTCGTCGCCTACTGGGGCAACCTCTGGACCCGCGCGACGTCCGGCTTCGAGCAGGGCTTCATTCTCGGCGTCTTGAAGCTGCTCCATGAGTTCAACCCGCTCGTTCATATCGCGCGCGGCATTGACGCGGTAATCGAATATTTCTTCGGCGTGTCCTTGCTCGACGCGGGCTCGAAGCTCATCGATTCCCTGTGGGAGGGGATGAGGGCAGGGTGGACGCGCATCGAGAGTTGGCTCCGCGAGAAGGTGTCGGCACTTACCGATTGGATGCCTGACTGGATCACGGGCGGCGAGACGAAGGTGGAAACGCCTGCCGCGCCTTCAGTCGCGTCGCCTGCGTTGGCCGCGCCAGCGCCGGAAGGGCGAGGGGCGGAGTGGGCACCGGATTGGGTGAAGCGCCCGCCGGAGTGGCTGCACCCGATGCCTGAGAGCCGTGCGTCGACCATGGCAGCGCCGAAGGTTCCGACTGTGCCGTTCGCACAGGCCGCGCGCGAGGTGGACGCGCAGACGGTTCAAGCCGGGACGGTGCAAGCGCAGAAGCTGACGATCCCCGAACCGCTCGTCGTCCATAAGCCGCAGACCGTCAACGCGCCTTTCACGGTCCATCTGACCGTCAACGGCGGCAGCGGTAGCCCGGCCGATATTGCTGCTGCCGTTCGGGGTGCGCTCGCCGCTCAGGCCGCGCAGCAGCGCGCGGCTGTTCAATCGCATCTTTCAGATTGAGGGAGAGCGATGTGGCAGCAATCATGATGGGGCTCGGACCTTACCGCTTCTCGATCGATACGGCGGCATATACGAACCTGCAGCGCACCGATGAATATCGCTGGGAGAGCCAGGAGCGCATCGGCCGCCACCCGGCGATGCAATTCATCGGGCAGGGCCACACGACAATCAGGCTTGAAGGCACGGTCTATCCCACGTGGAAGGGCGGAGCCCGGCAGATCGACGCCATGCGCTCCGCTGCGTCGAAGGGGACGCCTCACGTGCTGGTGTCCGGCGCGGGGAAGATCTTCGGCCGCTTCGTCATCATGAACGTCGAGGAGACGCAAACCCACTTCTTCGCCGACGGCACGCCGCGCAAGCAGGAGTTCAAGCTCGAAATCAAAAGCTACGGCGAGGATGGGGGCTTGTGATGGCCGACACGTACCTCACCAAAGACGGCGACATGATCGATGAGATTTGCTGGCGCTACTACGAGAAGGGTCAGCAAGCCCTGGCGGTCGAGCGCGTCTACGAGGCGAACCGGCGCCTCGCCATGCTGGGGCCGAAGCTCCCGGCCGGGACGCTCGTAATCCTGCCGGATCTGCCTCGCCCTGCCGCGACGCCCATCATCAGGATATGGGGGTAGCGATGCAGCCGATCTGCGAGATCATCAGCAACGGCGAGAACATCTTCGACAGGCTCGCCGACCGCCTCATGTCCGTGGAGGTCCACGACGAAGCCGAGGACAAGAGCGACCGCGTCAGCATCAAGCTCGATGACCGCGCGCGCTTCCTCGATGGCGCCTTGCTGGAGATCCCGCTTGTCGGAACGACTATCGAGGTGCTGCTCGGATACAAGGATGGCGTCAAAGCCCACATGGGCACGTACCTCATTGACGACATCTCGGTCGAGAGCCCGCCGCGTACGCTCACGGTGACCGGTCGCGCGGCGAAGATGCCGCAGAGCTATCGCACGCCTCGCACGCAGTCCTACCACCAGAAGACCATCGGCGCGATCATGAAGGAGGTGGCCGAGCGAAGCGGCTACGAGCCGAAGGTTGACCCTGCTCTTTATCGCATTGTCGTTCGCCACATCGACCAGCACAACGAAAGCGACATGGCCTTCGCAACGCGCCTTGCGGGGCTGCATGACGGCGTTGCTCGTCCTGTCGACGGCAAGCTCGCGGTCGCGAAAAAGGGCACGGGCAAGAGCGTGACGGGCGCTGAACTGCCTGTTGTGACGCTCACGGAATCGACATGCTCGCAATGGCGTTTCCAGTACAGCGCTCGCGATGAAGCGGGCGAAGCCGCCGGCATGGGCGGGAGCGGTGGCACCGATCAGAAGGTGGCGGGCGACAGCCGCTTGCCGCAATCCGATAAACTGGATGGCGGAGACGTCATCAACCTGCCGAGCAATAGTCCGGCGGCCGGTGAAAAGGGCGGCGTGCGCGCGCATTGGCACGACATCCGGACGAGCGAGCGCAAGGCTGTCACCGTCGGCAAGGCGCCCTATCACGACCTGCGCTACACGCACCACAATGAGGCCGAAGCGAAGGCCGCCGTCTCGGCCTACAAGAACAAGTCCAGTCGCGGGAAGGCGGGCTTCTCCTGCCAGGTTGGGGGCGATCCGATGATCCGGGCCGAGGCGAAGCTCCTTCTGGCGAGCTTCCGCGCCTACATCCCGGAGCTTTGGCGCATCAAGAGCTGCACGCACCGCTTTGAGCCTGGCGGCGGCTACACGACGAACATCACGGCCGAGCTCTTCGACGAAAAGCAGGAAGACCCGGCCGGCAACGTCTCCAAAACCAAGCCGTCCAAAGACGACAAGATTGATCCGAACGCGCCACCGGAACCGACCGGGGGCGACCCCATCAACTTGCCGAAATGAGGGGAAACATGACCATGAAGCCATCACAAGCGTGCATCGACTTCATCAAGAGCTTCGAGAGCTTCTACGCAAACGCGTACCTTTGCCCGGCGAACGTGCCGACGATCGGTTGGGGCACCACGAAATGGGATCTAACTCGGCCGGTGAAGCTTGGCGAAAAGATCACGCGGGCCGAAGCGGAGCGACAGCTCAGGCTTGAGGTCGATCGCGTCGCCGCCGCCGTGAACGCCGCGGTGCGGGTTCCGCTCAGCCAGAACCAGTTCGATGCGCTCGTGTCGTGGGGCTACAACGTCGGCACCGGCTGGATTACGGGGCGCCGTGGAAGCAAGCAAGCCTCGTTCATCAAGGCCCTCAACAAAGGGGATTATGACGCCCCCGTCAGAGATCT
>NZ_JASGFR010000055.1:0-17787 GCF_047605405.1 Rhodomicrobium sp.
TTGGCGGAGAGGGTGGGATTCGAACCCACGGTACGGTTGCCCGTACTCCGGTTTTCGAGACCGGCCTATTCAACCACTCTAGCACCTCTCCGTAGCGGGAAACGCGGACACACGAAGAACAACGGCCGACCCGAAGGGTCGCTTTCGCATGCCGCCTGTCGCGCGCGCATCCTCATATCAAGAGTTCGGGAGCTAGGCAACATATGATCGCCCTGTTACGTCGCCGCGATTGAAAGAAGTTGCGTGCGAGGCGTTCATGGCGCCGACAGCCGAAATTTGCGCACGCGCTGGCACGATCTCAGGCGAGCTTTTCGCGTCCGCCAAGACCAGTCCAAAGGCCGCGCAAATCCCGGATGTTGTTGTCGGCGCTCGGGCTTGGAAGGCCGATTCGCGCGGGCGATTTTGCGGCGCCAGGCACGGTGAGTTCCGAAAAATGTGATAAGTGCGCGACAAAACAAGAAGGATGGGGGCCGCTTTTGATCTGATGAAGGCGGGTAATTCCGCAGCCTCATCGGTTTCCTATGTTTGGGGAGGGCTGCAATAATGGGTCTGATATGCCCGGACCGAATCCGGGCTTTAAATCTACCTGCGCCAAATCGGACCCGATCTGACGCAGGTAACTAACCGACAATCAGGAACCGCATCGTCGTGTCGCGTCCGATTGAGCGCACGATGGCGTCGGAACGTGGCGGGCGAGGAAGAGCCGGACCCGATCCCTTATGACGTCCAGATGCGTGAACAGACTTACATGTTCGCCGTTCTCGATCGCCATGAGTTCGGAGCGTTCCATCCTGTTCGCGACCTCCAGCGCATGCGAAAAGGGCACCACGCGGTCGCCCGTGCCATGCACGACAAGAACCGGCGGGGGGATATCTTCCAGCGGATAAACGTCCGCCGCCTCCAGTTGCGCCATGTCGTTCATGACGCCGGGAAGACGTTCCGGCAGTCTTTCCAGCACACTCAGCGAAAGCGCGAGCATCAGCGGGCCCGCGTCGGGATGGGCGAGGGTGCTCCGCCGCAAGTCAGCCGCTGCGATGGAGCGGCGCGCTGACGCTTCGGGCGTGAGCCTCATGCGCCATCGCACCAGGGCCGTCGCGAAGGGAATGCGCGACAGCAGCCTCATCGCGGCAAGACGCCGGGGAACCTCGGGCGGCGCGTCGAGATGGCCTGTCGCGGCGGAGACCAGAACCAATCCCCAGCACCGTTCCGGATGGCGCAGGGCGAATTGAAGCGCGGCGAGCCCTCCGGCCGAGACGGCTATGATGGCGGCCTTCCCGATTTCGAGCGCGTCGAGCAGGGCTTTGCAAAGGTCCGCCTGCTCTTCAGGCGTCTGCCCGGCATTCAAAGGCGTTCCGAGATAGCCGGGACGCGATATGGCCAGTATTTGATACCCCGGCGTCGAGAGGGCAGCCCGCGCCAGAAGCAGGCTCTGGTCGAAGCCGCCCAATCCGCCGTGCAAGGCGATAATGGCCGGACCTTCGCCGTAAGAGGCGCATTCGACAGGGCCGAGGGCCGTCTTAATGATGGTTGGAGATGCGAAATGCGCGCAAGTGCCAGCGCGTTGGCGTAGATGTGACATGGCTTACCCCTCGACATTGCGCCGATCCATGCCTGGATTGTCGGGGTTGCCGTCTTGCGACCTGGCGCGGGATAAGAGTCCGTGACACCGATAGAAGGCAGGTTTAGCTCCCCTTGTCGGGGCGGCAACGCCTTGGTGAACTGCCAACCGATCTGGTGACTAGCAACTCCGTATGCGGATGTCAACGCAGCGCGCTTGCGCAGGCCGCATCAGCGCGGCGGCTTTGTCGGCTGGCGGACGCCGGGATAAAGCCACACGAGCGCTAGAAACACCACGCTCAGCCCGAGGCCGATGATATGCCACGCGGAATAGTCGGTAGTCCAAGCTTGCACCCAGGAATAGAAAACCGCCGCAGCCGTGAGGAGGGCCAGCACGATCCAGACAGGGCGGAGCGACTTCATGCGAGAGCCCTTTCATCATACAGCGGCGGCACCGGACTTCCGCACCGGTCTCTGATTATGACGGCCCTGCGCTAACCGCTTCTTGATCGGCTCGTTACAAATGCGCGCTCGACTACTGCGCCGCGGGCTGGCGCGCCCTCGCGTCGGCAACGGCGCGCTTGAAGCCCGCGTAATCGAGCGTCGAGGAGACGAGCGGCCCGATGAGATAGGTGGGCGCGCCCTGAAAGCCGACGATGTCGCCCTGCGCGTCGTTGCGCGCGAGCGCGCGGTCGATGTCCTTTCCATGCGCGGCGAGATCGGCCTCAAGCCGCGTCGTGTCGATGCCGGCGTTGCCGAGCGCCTTCACGAGCTGTGCCCTGGTCGACGCGTGATTGACCGCGCGCATGAGAGCCTCGTGCGCGGCTTCGTATTTGCCCTGATAATTGGCCGCGAGCGCGAGCCTCGAGGCGAGTTTCGACGCGTTCCCGAGGATCGGCCATTCCTTGTAGATCAGGCGAATTTTGCCGTCGTCCCTGACGATGCGCTTGAGGTCGCCGACCGACTTCTTGCAATAGGGGCAGTTGTAGTCGAGAAACGCGACGATGGTGACGTCGCCCTTCGGGTTGCCGCTCACCGGCGCGTCGGGGTCTTCGTACATGGCTTCGCGCGATAGCGGATCGTCCTTCGCGACCGCGCTGTGAGGCGCCAAGGGAAGGGCTGTCGCTGCGGCGAACGCCAATGCGGCGGCGAGGCGGCGCGGGCTGTTCATCATGCGTCTTTCATACCTGAAGTTGTTTTCCTGCCCTTCGTTCTAGCATCTCTGTTCGCACTCGTTGATGAACATGCAGTCAGATTTTCGCGAGATCGCGCGAGGCCTCTCGTTCTTTCCGCCATGTCGCCGTTGAGAAGAGAGCCCGCAGCGCTTAATAACAACGGACCGATCCCAATCATGAAAGGGCAGGCCATGGCCACCGACGCGCACGAGACAACCTCCCGCCCGCCTGTTGCCGACAAGCGGCCAGCCCGCGACATCCACCACGGCATCGAGCGCGTCGACGATTACGCATGGCTGCGCGTCGACAACTGGCAGGAGGTGATGCGCAATCCCGCAGCGCTGTCGGCTGACGTGCGCGCCTATCTCGACGCCGAAAACGCCTACACCAAGGCGGCCATGGAGGACACCGAAGCGCTTCAGAAAACGCTCTTCGCGGAGATGAAGGGGCGCATCAAGGAGGACGACTCCTCCGTGCCGGCGCCGGATGGCCCTTTCGCCTATTTCACCGATTTCGTCGTGGGCGGGCAGCATCCGCGCCTCATCCGCGAGCCGCGCGGCGGCGGCGCGGCTCAGGTGCTGCTCAATGGCGATGCGCTCGCCAGGGACAAGCCGTATTTCTCGCTCGGCGCGATCGACTGGAGCCCGGATCACAGGAAGCTCGCCTATGCCTATGACGACAAGGGCTCGGAGTTTTATGCGTTTCGTGTGCGCGACCTCGAAACGGGCGAGGACACCGCCGATTTCGTGCCCGACTCGGAAGGCGGCGCGGTGTGGACGCCGGACGCGAGCGCCTTCTATTACATCCGCGTGGACGAGCATCGCCGCCCGCTTCAGGTGATGCGCCACAGGCTCGGCACGCCCGCGAGCGAGGATGAACTCGTCTATCGCGAAAAGGATTCCGGCTTCTTCACGCGCGTGGGCGAAAGCCTCGACAAGCGTTTCGTCTTCATCAGCGCGGGCGATCACGAGACGGCGGAAGTGCATTTTCTCGACCTTGCCGCGCCGGATCAGGGGCTTCGCGTCGTCGCGCCGCGCGAGGTGAACCTCGATTACAGCGTGGATCATCACGAAGGCCGCTTCATCATCCTGACGAACGAAGGCGGCGCGGAAGACTACAAGATCGTGGAGACGCCGGTCGATGCACCGGCTCGCGCAAACTGGCGGGAACTCGTGCCGCACAAGCCGGGACGCCTTATCCTCGACGTGACCTGTTTCAGGAACTGGATCGTGCGGCTCGAACGCGAGGACGGGCTGCCGCGCATCGTGATCCGCAACGCCTCGGACGGCAGCGAGCATGCCATTGCGTTCGACGAGGAGGCCTATTCGCTCGGGTTCGGCGGCGGCTACGAATACGACACCGATACGCTGCGTTTCGTCTATTCGTCGATGACGACTCCGCGCCAGGTGTTCGACTACGACATGCGCACCCGCGAGCGCACGCTGCGCAAGACGCAGGAAGTGCCGAGCGGTCATAACGCGGCGGATTACGTGACGCGCCGCGTCCATGCGCCCGCATGGGACGGCGAAACGGTGCCCGTCTCGCTCCTCTATCGCAAGGACACCCCGCTCGACGGCACCGCGCCGTGCCTCCTCTACGGCTACGGCTCCTACGGCATGTCGATCCCGGCGGGCTTCTCGACAACGCGCCTCAGCCTCGTCGATCGCGGCTTCGTCTACGCCATCGCCCATATCCGCGGCGGCAAGGATAAGGGCTATCGCTGGTACAAGGACGGCAAGCTCGCGAAGAAGACGAACACCTTCAAGGACTTCATCGCCGCCGGGCGCTATCTCGCGGCGGAGCGCTTCACGGGCGAAGGCCGCATCGTGGCGCATGGCGGCTCGGCGGGCGGCATGCTCATGGGCGCGGTTGCGAACATGGCGCCGGAGCTGTTCGCGGGCGTCGTGGCGGATGTGCCCTTCGTGGACGTGCTCTCCACCATGCTCGACGACACGCTGCCGCTCACCCCGCCCGAGTGGCCCGAATGGGGCAACCCCATCGCGAGCGTGGAGGATTACCGCACCATCGCCGCCTACAGCCCTTACGACAATGTGCGCGCGCAAAATTACCCGCCGCTCCTCATCACGGGCGGGCTCACCGATCCGCGCGTGACCTATTGGGAGCCCGCGAAATGGGCGGCGAAGCTCCGCGCGACGAAGACGGACGGCAATCTGCTGCTGCTCAAGATCAACATGGACGCGGGCCACGGCGGCGCGTCGGGCCGCTTCGAGCAGTTGAAGGAGGACGCGCTGGCCTATGCCTTCGCGGTGAAGGTGACGGGCGGGGCAGGCGTGTAGCACTGACACGAAGCTCCGCCGGGCCGCGTTGACGCTGTCGCCGCCTTCGTCTTGCGCTCACGCGCGGCTTGGCGTACCCGATGGGCAGGATACGATTTTCAGCGGCTCCGCCCTTCGGCGTTGAAAGGGCGGGCCTAAGAAGCGCGGGCAAGGAGGCGGGGATGGGCCGTTCAATTCTCTCGATCATCTTCGGATCGCAGTCTGCGGCTGCCGGGGACCTTCCGGCGTTGGCATCGCCGGTTGCGGCTCCGGTTGCGCCCGTCCGCATCGAGACGGAGGAGGAGCGCGCCGAGCGCGAGCGCCTCGAAGCGATCTGGCGCGAGGAAGGCCGGATCGAGGTCGACACGCCGCATCCCGCGAACGAGCACGGGCGCTGGTTCCTGCCGGGCGCGGGCAAGACCGAGTGGTTCAAGGACATCGAGGCGGGGCCGGAACTGGTCGTCGTGCCTTCGGGCCGCTTCCTGCAGGGCGCGCCGAACGACGAGCCGCAGCGCGAGGCGTGGGAGGTCGGCGCGGAAAGCCCGCAGCACGAGACGACGATCCCGAAGCCGTTCGCCATCGGGCGCGCGGCCGTGACGCGCGGAGAGTTCAAGGCGTTCGTCGCGGCGACAGGCCACGACGCGGGCACGCTTCGCAGCCATGGTTTCGCACAGGACGACAGCCACCCCGTCATCGGCGTGAGCTGGAAAGACGCCTCGGCCTATGTGGAATGGCTCGGCAAGACAACGGGCAAGCCGTACCGGCTGCCGTCCGAGGCGGAATGGGAATATGCGGCCCGCGCGGGCACGGCGACGCCGTTCTGGTGGGGCTCGTCTATCACGCCGGAGCAGGCGAATTACGACAGTACGCATGTCTACGAAGGCGGCGGCGAGGCGGGTGTGCATCGCAAGGGGACGGTGCCGGTGCTCGATTTCGAGGCGAACCCGTGGGGCCTCTATCAGGTGCACGGCAATGTCTGGGAATGGTGCGCTGACAAGTGGCACCGTGGCTACTGGGACAAGAAAGACCACCTCAAGGCGAGCGGCGGCGCGCAGGTCAACGGCAACTCCGGCCATGTGTTGCGCGGCGGTTCGTGGAACGACGGCCCGCAATTCCTGCGTGCGGCGAGCCGCAGCCGCCTCTACGCGGACATCCGGCTCGGCTATTACGGCTTCCGCGTCGCGCGCACGATTTAATCAGTGATTCCATGCCTACGAAGCGATCCAGAACGCGAAAGCGGGCAGCCGGTGTTTACGGGCTGCTTGGTGTCTATCTCATCAGCTTCAATCGGAAGCACAGCCAACGAATAACGAAGGCTGTCAAGAGCGTAAACGGCAGTGCTATTGGAACGAGATACCAAGACATTGGAACCAGATACCAATACATTGGAAGTAATCCTGGGCGGCATTCAGTCGCGGATCCACATATCATTAGGGTCAATTGCAAAACAAGCACGCCGATGGCGAGAAGGGCTAAAAATATAGTTTCCAAGATGCTGAATCGACTGCGTTTGATAATTATTGATCTGGCGACGAAGCCGACGATTAGAGAAGGAACAAAAGTAAAAAAATAACCGACTATTGCGAGCAAAAACCAACCATAAACCAAATCCGATAGAGCATAATTTCTTGGATGGGATACCGGAGGTCCCGAAACGTATTGAAGCCAATTGTAGGCAATTATGAAAAAAGAACCTATAAATGGAGATAGGACTACTATAACTATAAGCAGTAGAACGCCCTTCGGCTTTTTGGTTATATTTTCTGGTGGCTGGTTGTTGTTCACGTCGGGCTCCAAAACTTGCCGCCATCGAATTGGGCCGAGCGACTATCCCCTAAGCTCAGCTCCCGTCGCCTTCTGCACCTGCGCGACGACCTTTTGCGATACAGCCTCGATCTCGGCCTCCGTCAGCGTGCGGTCGGGCGGCGTGAGCGTCACCTCGATGGCGAGCGACTTCTTGCCCTCGGGCACACCCTTGCCCTCGAACACGTCGAACACGGCGACGCGGCTGATGAGCGCCTTTTCCGCGCCTTCGGCGGCGCGCAGCACGGCGGCGGCCTCCACGTCCTTGTCGACAAGGAAGGCGAAGTCGCGCTGCACGGGCTGGAAGCCGGAGAGGATCAGCGCGCCCTTGGCGGTGCCCTTCCTGCGCGGCGCGGGCACGGCGTCGAGGACAATCTCGAACACGGCGACGGGGCCGGAGATGTCGAGCACCTTCAGCGTCTCGGGGTGAAGCTCGCCGAAATGGCCGAGCACGGTCTTCGGACCGAGTTTCAGCGCGCCGGAGCGGCCGGGGTGATACCATGCGGGCGCCTCGCGCGTGACCTGCACGCGGGCGGGATCGAGACCCAGCGCCTCCAGCACGGCGAGCGCATCGGCCTTGGCGTCGAACACGTCGACCGGCTTGCCCGCGCCGTCCCAATGGCGGCCAGCGCCGCCAAGCCGCGCGGTGCCGGTGCGGACGCCGCTCGCCGCGTTCGCCTGATCCTCCGGCTTCGCGCCCTTGAAGATCTGGCCGATCTCGAACAGCGCAACGTCCTCGAAGCCGCGATTGGCGTTCGCGCGCGCGGCTTCGAGAAGGCCGGGCAGCAGGCTCGGCCGCATGTCGGTCATTTCGCTGGAAATCGGGTTGGCGAGCTTCAGCGCCGCCGCGCCGCCGCCGAAATGGCGCGCCTCGGCTTCGGAGATGAAGGACCATGTAACGGCTTCGACGAGGCCGCGCGTGGCGAGCGTGCGGCGCGCGGCTAGCACGCGCTTCTGGCTCTGCGTGAGCACGGCGCGCGCGATGCCGGGATCGCGCGGCAGGGGCGTGGACGGGATGCGCTCGGCGCCGGAGAGCCTCACCACCTCTTCCACGAGGTCGGCCGCGCCGTTGATGTCGGGCCGCCACGATGGCGGGGTCACGGTGAAAACGGGGCCGGTGCCGGAGATGGTGAAGCCGAGATGCTTCAGCGCCGCGGCGATCTCCGCGCCGGAGAAGCGCGCGCCGGACAGCTTCTGCACGAGGGCCGGGTCGAACGCCACGGCGGGTTTGCCGGCAGGCGCCGCGCCAGCGGAAACGACTTCGCTCGCCTCGCCGCCGCAGAAGTCGAGGATCAGCTTCGTCGCGAGGTTCAAGCCCTCGGACTGGCTTTGCGGGTCGATGCCGCGTTCGAAACGGAAGCGCGCATCCGAATTGATGCCGGTCTTGCGGCCCGTCGCCGCCGTCCGCGCCGGGTCGAAATAGGCGCTTTCGATGAAGATGGAGGTCGTCGCTTCCGTCGTGCCGGATGCCTCGCCGCCCATGACGCCGCCAAGCCCCAGCACGCGCGCCGCATCGGCGATCACGCACATGGTCTCGTCCACCTCATACGTCTTGCCGTCGAGCGCGACGAAGCTCTCGCCCGCGCGGCCAAGACGCGCCGCGACGGGGCCTTCGAGCCTGTCGGCGTCGTAGACGTGAAGCGGGCGCGCGCGGTCGTAGGAGACGTAGTTCGTCACGTCCACCGCCGCGTTGATCGGGCGTAGGCCGATGGCCTTGAGGCGGCGCTGGAGCCATTCGGGCGAGGGGCCGACCTTCACACCGCGCACGAGGCGGCCGACGAAATGCGGGCAGGCGTTTTCCGCGCCTTCCGGCAGCGGCAATTCGATGGCGATGGGGGAGGGGAATGCGCCGCCCTCGAAGCCTTCCGGCGCGGGCTTCAGCGTGCCGAGGCCCGCCGCCGCGAGATCGCGCGCCACGCCGCGCACGCCGAGGCAGTCGGGCCGGTTCGGCGTAATGGCAATCTCGATCACCGGATCGTCGAGCCCGGCGAAATCCACGAAGCGCTCGCCGACATGCTCCGCCGCCTCCTCCGGCAGCTCGATGATGCCGTTATGCTCGGTGGAAAGCAGAAGCTCGCGCTCGGAACACATCATGCCAAGCGATTCGACGCCGCGAATGCTGGCCTTGCCGAGTGTCACGTCGAGGCCGGGAACGTAGGTGCCGGGTTGAGCGAACACGCCGAGAAGCCCCGGGCGCGCATTCGGCGCCCCGCAGACGACCTGCAACAGCTCGGTGCCGTTGTCGACTTTCAGCACGCGCAGCTTGTCGGCGTTCGGATGCGGCTCCGCCTCGACGACGCGCGCGACGATGAAGCTTTCGAGCTTCGCGGCCTTGTTCTCGATGCCTTCGACTTCGAGGCCGATGAGCGTGAGCTTCGCCGCGATCTCGTCGAGCGTGGCGTTGGTGTCGAGATGGTCCTTGAGCCAGGAAAGCGTGAATTTCATGGGGAGCGTGCCTGGAAGTGCGTGCCGTTGGATCTGTGCGGGAATTTTGCGAAAGCTTTCCCACGTTCCAGCCGCGCATGCAACAGGGCAGGTGCTTCGTACACTGCCTAGCTGATCAGCCGCGTCCGCAGCAGCGCACCCTTTTCCTCAAGGATCGGGTAGGCCACCGACACGAAATGCGACGCGATGCGCTTCAGATCGCGCGCGATGTCGAGGTGCAGGGCTGAGGTTTCGAGGCTTTCCGCCCGCCCGATCTGCAAGCGTTTCAGGTGGCTTTCGATCAGGCGGCGCTCGAAGTCGCGCAGATAGACCTTTTCATCGACCAGCTCGCGCGCGCGGCGCTCGTCGCCGTTCATGAATACGCCGAGCGCAAGGCGAAGGTCGGCGATCACCCTGTCAAGCATTTCATCGATCTCGGCCTGCCCCTCCTCGGAGAAGCTGAGGCGGTGCTTGATCTTCTTCGCGGCGATCTCGCGCAGGCTCTTGTCGAGGATATCGCCCGCATGTTCGAGATTGATCACGAAGTCGAGGATCTCCCAGCAGCGGCGCCGGTCCTCGTCCGCAAGCCCCTCCTCGTTGCCGATCTCGATGAGATAGAGCTTGATGGCGTTGTGAAGCGCATCGACGGTGTCGTCGAGCGTCTCGATCTCGGCCAGAAGCTTGCGGTCGTTCATGCCGATCGCAAGCTTGAGATTGCGCAGCATCAGTTCGACCGTGTCTGCCATGCGGAGCGTTTCGCGCGCGGCGTCGGCCAGCGCGATGCTCGACAGGGCGGGCGGGGTGGACAGCGAGATGTAAAGCGGCGCGCCCGCCTTTTTCGCAGGCACCTTGGGCGAAAGCCGTTTGCAGAGAGCCGCGAGGGGGGGTGTCAGCGGAAGAAAAAGGATTGCGACAGCCACGTTGAAGAGCATGTGGAACGCCGCAACTTCCTCGGCCGGGGCGCCGAGATTGCCATCGAGCCAAACCGCGATGCCGGGAAGAAAGGGCAGGGCGGCAACGCAGCCGAGGCTCCGCACGAGGACATTTCCGAGCGCGAGCTGTCGCGAGGCCGGATCGCCCGACGTTGCAATAAGCTGCGGGATCGTGTTGCCGAAATTCGCGCCGAGCACGAAGGCAAGGGCGGCAGACATCGGCAGCACGGATGTTGCGGCAAGGGACATCACGAACAATACGCTGGCTACACTTGAGTGCGCAGCCCATGTCAACGCGGCGCCGATCAGGAACGTAAGCACGGGATCGCTCGCGAGCGACGAGAACAGGACGCGCAACGGTTCCGCTTGCTCGACAGGGTGAAGCGCCTCCGCGATGAGCCGCAGCGACAGCAGCATGAGCCCGAGGCCGATCGCTATCCGCCCCATGTCGCGTGTTCGCGACAGGCCGGCGCGCTTGAAGGCGACGAGGCCGCCGAGCAACAGCACGGGAATGACGGCCGAAATGTCGAAAGTGAGAACCTGCACGATCAGCGTCGTGCCGACATTCGCGCCGAGGATCGCGGCCAGCGCGAGCGGCAGATCGACGTAGCCGGCGCTGAGAAAGCCGGCCAGCATGAAGGCGGTTGCCGTGCTGCTTTGCAGAAGCGCCGTAACGGCTGTGCCGCAGAGGAAAGCCTTCCACCTTGTATCGAGCGCTGTTCTCAGAAGGTGGCGAAGCGTCCCGCCGAAGCCGCGCGAGACGCCGGTTTGCACCATATGCAGACCCCAGAGGAGCATGGCGACATAACCGCCAAGCATAAGGAGCAGCTTCGTTCCGGCCACCGCAATCAAGCCTCCCGCAAATGGATCTCTCGCCTGGAGAGGACAATAGAGTTCGTCAGAAGACGCCCGAACACAAGTATTGTTTCACGGGTTCACGGTGCCGTTTTTGATGCGATGACTTTTGATGCCTTGATGTGCGGATGGGTGCGGAAATTTTCGCGGCGAACGACGCGCGTCTGAAAAATATAAGTGGATCGACCCTCGAATTTAAAACGCCTCAAACCTTCCCGCGCCTTGCCTCGATCACGGCGATAGCGTCTTCCACCGCGTCGAACACGAGCAGCGTGGACGCGTGGCGCGCCTTGTAATCGCGCACCATTTCGAGGATGGCGAGGTCCGCCCAGCGCCCTGACGGCGGTTCGCCGCCTTGTCTCAGCATGCGTCGCATCTGTGCACCCACCGCGCGAAGCTCCGCTGCCGTCGAGCCGACGATGTTCGCGCCCATGACTGCGGCCGAGGTTTGGCCGAGCAGGCAGGCGCGCACGTCCTGCGCGTAATCCGTCACGCGGTCGCCGTCCATCGTGAGGTCGACCGTGATGCGCGAGCCGCAGAGTTTCGAGTGCGCCGATGCCGTGGCATCGGGGTGTTCGAGACGCCCGGCGCGCGGCATGTTCGCCGAAAGCTCAAGCACTTTTCCGGTGTAGATGTCTTCCAGATTGGTCATCGGTATCCTGAAAATGGCACGCCCGCGCGCCTGAAGCGCGGCCTTGCGGGCTTGCCGCCCTCTCCGTTACGATTATATGCTGTTTTGACGCGACGTATGCAATCGCCGCCGCCCTGAGGTGGTTTTTCGTCCGTTTTCATCGATCATGCGGGGCCTCGTTTTCACGTGCGCGCGCCCCGTGCAGAGGTTCGCTTCATGGAAAGAAATGCGTCAGCGCCGGTACCGCCAACGCGGGAACCGCAAAGCGGCTCGCGTGCGGCGGGCGGCGCAAATCGGCCTTCGCGCGAGGAAGCCGAAGCCGCCGTTCGCACGCTCCTCGCATGGACGGGCGACGATCCGTCCCGCGAAGGGTTGCTGGAGACGCCGAAGCGCGTCGTCGATTCCTATGCCGAATATTTCTGGGGCTATGACGGCGATCCGGTGGGTGAGCTGTCGCGCACCTTCGAGGACGTGCAGGGCTATGACGATATCGTCATGCTGCGCGACATCGATTTTGCGTCCCATTGCGAACATCACATGGTGCCGATCATCGGCGTTGCCCATGTCGCCTACATTCCCGACCGGCGCATCGTCGGCATTTCGAAGCTTGCGCGTGTGGTCGACCTGTATGCGAAGCGTCTTCAAACGCAAGAAACGATGACGGCGCAGATCGCCGATTGCATTCAGGGGGCATTGAAACCGAAGGGCGTCGCCGTGATGATGGACGCGCTGCATCAGTGCATGACGATGCGCGGCGTTCACAAGAAGGGTACGACGACCATCACAACGCGGTTCACGGGCATTTTCAGTGAAGACAAGGCCGAGCGCGAACGCTTCCTGCAGCTTGTGAACGGCGCGCGCGTATTGACCGGCAGGTGAGAAGAAAAATGAGCCCCGACAGCAATCTTTCATTCGCCGCCCCCTCTGCCAGCAAGGCTGAGCTTGAGGAAGGCACCGCCTTCACGCCACGTTTCGACGAACACGGCCTGATCGGGGCCATAGTGACCGACGCGGAAGGCGGCGGCGTTCTCATGTTCGCCTTCATGAACGCGCAGGCGCTCCGCCGCACCATCGAGACGGGCGAGGCGCATTTCTACAGCCGCTCGCGAAAGTCGCTCTGGAAAAAGGGCGAGACGAGCGGAAACGTGCTCCGCGTCCGCGAGCTTCTGACCGACTGCGACCAGGATGTGCTTTGGGTGAAGGTCGAGCTTCAGGGCGAAGCCGCGTGTCATACGGGCCGCCACTCGTGCTTTTACCGGCGCGTCGAGGCTGACGCCGACCGTGTCGCTCTCGAATTCGTTACAAGATAAGCCGCTGCGAAAAAAAGGTTTAACCCGTTTCTATCGGAGGATCGGTTACAGTGCGGAGACACCGGTCGAAATGAAGGACCAATGTCGAGCCACCGACCAGCGAACCACACAACTGTCGTCAGAACGTCGCACTTGCTCCTTAAATCCCGTTCCTCATCCCTAGAGGTGGCGATTCACAAGCGGGACAGGGCATGAGAAAGGCGCAGGTCGGACTTGCTCTCGGAGGTGGCGCGGCGCGTGGGCTTGCCCATATCGGCGTGCTCGATGTGCTGATCGAAGCCGGGTTCGAGCCGGACATCGTTGCGGGCACATCCATCGGCGCGGTCGCCGGAGGGTACTACGCGGCGGGGCAGCTCGCCGACCTGAAAAGCTTCGCGCGCGAGATGACGATGCGCAAGCTGATCCGCTATCTCGACGTCAATCTCGCGGGTTCGAGCCTCGTGTCCGGCAAGCGGCTGGAAAAGACGCTCGCTTCGCATATCGGCGATCTTCACATCGAGGAGCTGCCGAAGAAATTCGCCGCAATCGCAACCGAACTCGGCACAGGGCAGGAAGTGTGGCTCACGAAGGGGTCGCTCGCGGCGGCGCTTCGCGCATCCTATGCGCTGCCGGGCATCTTCAAGCCTGTTCGCATCGGCGGGCGCTGGCTCATGGACGGCGCGCTCGTCAATCCGGTCCCCGTAACGGCGGCGCGCGCGATGGGCGCAAACTTCGTGATCGCGGTGACGCTTCATTCCGGCCATTATGTCCGCAACACGCTTTTCCCGATCGAGGCGGAGGCGTCTTTCGACCAGCGGGCGGACCGCACCGACGTCGACGAGCGCGTGAAGAAAAGTCGTTTCGCGCTTGTGCGGCGGCAGGTATGGGGCGGGGCCGGGCGAAAACGCGACCGTGACCGCGACGCTTCGCCCGGCATTCCGCGCGTCGTGCTCGAAGCGTTCAACATCACGCAAAACCGCATCGCGCGCTCAAGGCTGGCGGGCGATCCGCCCGACGCCACCATTCAGGTTCATCTCGACGGGATCGGGCTGTTCGACTTCCACAAGGCGGAACTTGCCATCGAGCAGGGGCGTCTCGCGGCGCAGCGCTATCTCGCGTCGCTCCGGCGCGAGGGCGTGGATCGACCGAGCATCAGCGCCTGAAGGTTTTCAGGCGTCGCTAAAGGCGCCCGCCCTTGGCATCCCAGATGCGCGCGCCTTGGCTTCCAACTTGGCTTTTGCTCAACTGGCGGCAAAATACTGCCGCATCTGCGCCGCTTCTGCTTCCGCCACCTCAAGCTTCGCCTTCACCACGTCGCCGATGGAGACGATGCCGACGAGGCGCTCCTTCTCCGTGACGGGGACATGCCGGAAGCGATGCTGTGTCATCTCCTCCATCACCCAGTCGATGCTGTGATGCTCGGAGCAGGTGGAGACGGGGCGCGTCATGTGATCGGCCACCGTTTCATCGAGCGAGGCCGGTCCGCGCTCCGCGAGAATGCGCACGATGTCCCGTTCCGACACGATGCCGAGCACGCGATGCTGTTCGTCGACCACGACGACGGCGCCGATCCGGTTGGCGTGAAGCAGACGAACGACCTCGAAAACCGTTCGATCCGGCAGCACGCTGAGAACGGTGCGGCCCTTGCCTTTGAGAATTCCTGCAACGCTCATGGTATTCCTCCCAGAATACGGTCGCGGCGAGCCTGATGCCGCGGTGCCCGCCGCATTTTTGCGTTTCGGGCAACTCTCATGATGCGCGCGAAGCGGGAAACGCGCAAGCGGATGCCGACCGCGCACACCTTTCAGCAGCTGTTCGAGGGCTTTGCCGCGCAAAATCTCGCCCCAGCGGAGCCGGTCGCAATGGCGAGCTTTCCGCATTCGAGCGCCGGGCGCGAATTATCTCGAATGTGACTGGAACCGTGAACCCGCGCGCGGGTTATCCACGCAAACCGATGACGACGGCATCCTTGCCCCCCAGGTCCCGTCCCCGCCGGCGTCAGAGGAAAAGGCCGGTGTCTTAACGCCAAGACACCGGCCTTTTTTCTTTTGGTCGGCGCTGCGCCACCGGCTTTGCGCTCTTGACGATCAAACGCTGGTCAAACCAGCCCCGCGCGAAAACGGCGCGCATTGGCCCTATACCCGGCAGCCGACCGTTGAAACCCCTCGATCTCCGATGCTGTGACCGCCCGGGCGATCTTGCCGGGAGCCCCAAGCACGACGGAGCCCGCCGGGATCTGCTTGCCCTCTGTGATGAGCGCGCCGGCGCCTATAAGGCAGTTGTCGCCGATCACGGCGTGATTGAGAATTGTTGCGCCCATGCCGATGAGGCAGTTATCGCCGACCGAGCAACCATGAAGTGTGACACGGTGACCGATGGTGCAGCCCCGGCCGACACGCACGGGCGCGCCGAGATCCGTGTGGATCATCGTCATGTCCTGAATATTCGTGCCGTCGCCGATCTCGATGGGATCGTTGTCGCCGCGCAGAACGGATCCGAACCACACCGAAGCCTCGCGGCCAAGGAGAACCCGGCCGACAAGCACGGCTGTCGGCGCGATCCAGAAATCGCCCTCGGGCGGCAACTCGGGAGAAATACCGTCGAGGGCGTAGATCGCCATGGCGCGCCTTTCCTACTCTTTCAGATCGTCTTCGAGGATTGCCATCTGGAACTGATAGCTGACTTCATCGTCTTCGTCGTCCTTGTAGATGACGCCGATGAACTCCTCTTTCACGAACACTTCGACGGAATCCTGCTTCTTCTGGCGTTTCTTGACCTCGATGGCCTCCAGACCGAAAGTCTTCCTGAGGTATTTTTCGAGGGCCTTGATTTCTGCGGGCGTCATGGTGTGCCTGTCTGTTCGGCGCTTTCATCGAAGCAGCCGCAATCTCCGTTCAGCGCTTGATCCATCATTCTGGATGGCTGCGCGCAGCCCGCTTCGCCTACCACTCTCGCAGGCACTCCCGCAACAGTCGTTTTCGGCGGCACGTCCTTGAGCACGACGCTGCCGGCCGCGATGCGCGCGCAGTCGCCGACATGGATGTTGCCAAGGATCTTCGAGCCCGCGCCGATCATCACGCCGCGCCCGATCTTCGGATGTCGATCGCCCGTCTCCTTGCCGCTGCCGCCAAGCGTCACCGCATGCAGAAGCGAGGTATTGTCGCCGACCTCCGCGGTTTCGCCGATGACTATTCCGGTCCCGTGGTCGAACATGATGCCACGCCCGATTTTCGCGGCGGGGTGGATGTCGATGCCGAAAGTGCGCGACGATTGGCTTTGCAGATACATCGCAAAGTCGACGCGCCCCTGATGCCACAGGATGTGCGCGAAGCGTTGCGTCTGGAGCGCATGAAAGCCCTTGAAGTAAAGCAGCGGGTCGATAAGGCGGTTGCAAGCGGGATCGCGGTCGAAGACGGCTGCGAGGTCCGCGCGAAAGGCCGCCAGAAGTTCGGGACGATTCTCGACCACGCCCGTGAATGTCTGCCGGATGAGGTCGGCGTCGACGTCCTCGTGGCCGAGACGCTGCGCCAGTCTCTGACACACAGCCTGTTCGAGGGAGCGCTGATTGAGAACGTTCGAATAGATGAACGCGGTCAATTCCGGTTCCCGGCGCGTGATGTCGTGCGCTTCGGCGCGGATCTGTTCCCAGATGGGATCGCATGCAGCTACGCCCGCGACCGTGCTCTGGCGATGCGTCTTCAACATGATGCGGTATGCCCCTTAGCGGACGTTTGGCGCGAGTTTAACCGATAGCGCGAAGCTGTGCAAAGTTTTGCCAGCCATGCACATTGCACGGAAAATAATCATGGCTTCTCCCGCAGGAAGGCCAGCACACCGTCCTTGAACACGCGGTCGCCGACAGCCTTCATATGATCTCGGCCCGGAATATCGAGCGCGCGCGCGCCGGGGATCGCCTCCGCGAGCGGTTGCGCTGGTCCTGCGATGGCGTCGACGGTACCGACCGCGACGAGGACCGGCATTGTCAGCCTCGCCAGGTCTTCGCCGGGGATGCGGTCGCGCGAAGCCTTGATGCAAGCGGCGAGCGCGCGCCGGTCGCTTTTCGTGTTGTCCGCAAAGCTGCGGAAGCCGCGCGCGTTCGCGTCGGCCACGGCCGCCGGATCGTCGGCCAGGAGCGCTTCCGCGATGGGTTCGGGATCGCCGACGCCGTGGATCATGTTCGCGCCGAGCCCCGCGAAGATCGCTCGCCTCACGCGTTCGGGATGAGTCAGGGCGAGGAAAGCCGCTATCCGCGCGCCCATGGAATATCCCATCACGTCGGCGCGCGCGATGCCGAGGTGATCGAGCAGCCGGCGCGCATCCTCCGCCATCACCGGGCCCGTGTAAGCGTCGGGCTCGTAAAGCTTGCCGCTTGCGCCATGGCCGCGATTGTCGAACGAGATCACACGGAAGCCGTTGCCCGTCAGCCACCGCACCCAGCCCGTGTCTTTCCAGTTGGTCGCGGCGTTCGACGCGAAGCCGTGGATGAGCAGGATCGGGTCGCCTTCGCCGTCGACGGTATAGGCTATGTCAACGCCATCGGATGAAAATACGCGCATCAAGGTCTCCAACCCGGTTCCGCGACATTTCGGCGATGGCCGCGAAAAAGTAAAGCAGCCGTTGAGCAAGATCGAACCGGAGCGCCGGACACGGATGAAGTCATCGCCAGCATATCGTATCTTTCGACTCCGTTCGCAGCCCGCGTATCGGGCCGTTCAGGGCGGAATTACCGGTTTCCATCAACATTGCCGCAAGCTACGGTATCGGCGAGGCAAGCAGGAGCAAGCGGGTCACATGCACGGACACGATCACGGTAGCGGTCACGGTCATTCGCACGCTCACGGCCAT
>NZ_JASGFR010000056.1:0-16966 GCF_047605405.1 Rhodomicrobium sp.
CCTTTTCGAGGTCGGCCACCTCGTCGCGGATCGCGAGCGCGATCTGCCGGCAGGCGACGCTTCTCGGCACGTCGTCGCGCACGAACGACCAGTTGAGGATCGTGACCGGCCCTGTCAGCATCCCCTTCATCGGGCGGTCGGTCTGCGACTGCGCGAAGTGCCACCAGCCGACCGTCATCGGCTCGGGGCGCGATACATCGCCATAGAGGATCGGCGGGCGCACGCAGCGCGAACCGTAAGACTGCACCCAGCCGTTCTTCGTGAACGCGAAGCCGGAGAGCTTCTCGCCGAAATACTGCACCATGTCGTTGCGCTCGAACTCGCCATGCACGAGCACGTCGAGGCCCGCCACTTCCTGCCAGCGGATCGTGCGCGCGGTTTCCTCGCGAAGGAACGAGTCGTATTCCGCGTCAGTCAGAGCGCCCTTGGCGTGGGCGGCTCGCGCCTTGCGGACTTCGGCCGTCTGCGGGAAGGAGCCGATGGTTGTCGTCGGGAACGGAGGCAGGCCGAAGCGGCGGCGTTGAACGGCGGCACGCTCGGCATAGGGCGCGCGACGGAGCGCCATCTGCGGCGTCACGGCTGCGAGCCGCTGCCTTACGGCTGCGTCATGCACCTTGGGCGATGCGCGCCGCGCGGCAAGCGCTGCGGACGCGGCTTCGAGCGCGGGCGCGACTGTTGCACGGCCTTCCGAGAGCGCGCGGCCGAGCGCGGAAAGCTCGCCCATCTTCTGCACGCCGAAGGCAAGCCAGCTTTTCACGTCGGCGTCGAGATCGCGTTCAAGCTCCAGATCGACCGGCGTATGCAGGAGCGAGCAGGACGGCGCAAGCTGTATGTGATCGGTGCCGCGCTTTGCAACCACGGGTTCCAGCCGGTCGAGGATCGCGGCCAGGTCCGCGCGCCAGACGTTGCGGCCGTCGATCACGCCGAGCGACAGCACGAGGCCGGGCGGCGCTTTCGCCAGCACATCGTCGAGTTGCCGCGGAGCGCGTGACAGATCGAGATGCAGCCCCGCCACGGGGAGCGAAAGCGCGGTATCGAGATTGTCGCCGAGCGCGCCGAAATAGGTGGCCAGCATGATCTTGAGGCTCGGCAGCGCATCGGCAAAGCGGCGGTAGGTCTTCTTCAGCGCGTCGCGCTCGGCGGCGTCGAGATCGAGCACGAGGCACGGCTCATCGATCTGCACCCATTCCGCGCCGTTGGCGGCGAGGCGGCGGAGCACGTCGAGATAGACGGGGAGCAGGGCGTCGAGCAGCGTGAGCGGGTCGAGCGCGGGATCCTTGCTTTTGCCGAGCTTGAGAAACGTCACCGGCCCAAGCAGAACGGGCCGCGTTTCATAGCCGAGATGCTGCGCCTCGCGATATTCGTCAACGGCCTTCAGCGAGGCCAGCGTGAAGCGTTGCCCCGCTGTGAACTCCGGCACCATGTAGTGGTAATTCGTGTCGAACCACTTCGTCATCTCCTGCGCGGGCGCGCCGTGGTTCGTGTGCGGGCAACCGCAGGCGCCTTCGCCGTCCGCTCCCTGCGATCCCCGCGCCATGGCGAAATAGGTGCCGAGGGTGACGCCGCCGGTTTTCCATCCGTAGATTTCAGGAATGGCCCCGACCATCACGCTCGTGTCGAGCACCTGATCGTAGAAGGAGAAGTCGTTCGACGGAATGACCGTCACGCCCGCCGCCTTCTGTCGCGCCCAATTGTCGGCGCGAAGCCGGGCCGCTGTCTCGCGAAGTTCCTTCTCCCCGATCCTGTGCGCCCAGTAGGCTTCGAGCGCAGTTTTAAGCTCACGGCGCGGACCGATGCGCGGCGTGCCAAGCGTTGCGATTTTTATGCTGGAAGACACGTTCTAACCCCATTGCGTTGGGGCAAGGCTGTGATGGGACGCGCGCGAACGCCGCCAGTCGGCGGGCCGCAACCGCTCCACCGGGACACCCCGCCCGAGGACTTCGATTTCGTCGCGGCAGGTCTCCTGGCTTGCGGGTCGTCGCTTCGGCCCGTCTTCCCGAAGCGATTGCCTCAGTGACATCGGTGGGCCGAAACTCGCCGCTTACAGTTGCGGGGGCAGCGCCGGACTTGCACCGGCTTCCCTCTTGGCCACGAGCTATGCGCTCGCAGACCGCGACGGAAAATGAGTGTGATCGAGATCGGCACTGTCGTCAATATCGATATAACGACATCTTTATATGCCGATGTCGATCTATGCTTGCGGCAGCACGGTCCGCACGATGGAGGCGTCGAGCGCCTCGTAGCGGGCGAGGCCGATGGTGTCGTAAAGCTCGGCGCGAGTCTGCATCTCGGGGAGCATCGCCTCCGTGCTGCCGTCGCGCGCGAGCGTGGCGTAAAGCTTCGCCTGCGCCTTGTTCGCCACCCGAAGCGACGAGACGGGCCAGATGACCATCGCGTAACCCCACGCCTCGAACTGTGCTGCCGTGAAATGCGGCGTGCGGCCGAACTCGGTCATGTTCGCGAGCAGCGGCACGCCGGGCAGACGCCGCGCGAATTCCTGGAACATGGCCGCGCTCGTCAGCGCCTCGGGGAAGATCGCGTCCGCGCCCGCCTCGACGTAAAGCCGGGCACGCGCCACCGCCGCGTCGATCCCCTCGCTCGCGGCGGCATCGGTGCGCGCCACGATGACGAGATGGCGGCGCGCCTTTGCTGCGGCGGCCACCTTCGCGGCCATGTCGCGGGCGTCCGCCAGCTTCTTGTCGTTGAGGTGCCCGCATTTCTTCGGGAGGAGCTGATCCTCGATATGCACAGCGCCCGCGCCCGCATCCTCGAAGGTGCGAACCATATGCATGACGTTCAGCGCCTCGCCATAGCCCGTGTCGCCATCGACGAGCAGCGGCAGGCCGCTCGCCCGCGCGATCTGGCGGATGAAGAACGCGACCTCATCCACCGTGATGATGCCGAGATCGGGCAGCCCCATGGACGCGGTCATCGCCGCGCCTGAGAGATACAGCGCGTCGAAGCCAGCCGCCTTTGCCTGAAGCGCCGCCATGCCGTTATGCGCGCCGGGGAGTTTCAGGATGCCCCGACGCTCCAGCAGCTCGCGGAAGCGGAAGCCCGCCGTCTGGTCGGGCAGGTCGAAACCGTTGAGATAAGGCATGTCCGCTCCCTACGCCGCACGCGCGGAAGACGGTGCAGGCGTGCGCCCGCGATCTTCCAGCGGCACGAACGCCACGTTTTCCGGGCCGACATAATTCGCGGATGGACGAATGATCTTGTTATCCTGCCGCTGCTCGATGATATGCGCCGCCCAGCCGCTCGTGCGTGCGATGACAAAAAGCGGCGTGAACATCGCGGTCGGAACGCCCATCTGGTGATAGGACACGGCGCTGAACCAGTCGAGGTTCGGGAACATCTTCTTCGTCTCCGCCATCACGCTTTCGATGCGCGCGGCGATCTCGAACATTTTCGTTGCGCCGACCTCGTGCGACAGGCGGCGGGCGACTTCCTTGATGACCTTGTTGCGCGGGTCGGCGACCGTATAGACGGGATGGCCGAAGCCGATCACGACCTCTTTAGCCTCGACGCGGCGGCGGATATCGGCTTCCGCCTCTTCGGCTGAATTGTAACGCTTCTGGATCTCGAAGGCCGCCTCGTTCGCCCCGCCATGCTTCGGCCCGCGCAGCGCGCCGATCGCGCCCGTCACCGCGGAATACAGATCCGATCCCGTGCTCGCGATGGAGCGTGCGGTGAAGGTGGACGCGTTGAACTCATGCTCGGCGTAGAGAATCAGCGAGGTGTGCATCGCGCGGACGTGGCTTTCGCGCGGGCGTTCGCCATGCAGCAGGTGCAGGAAGTGCCCGCCGATGGAATCGTCGTCGGTGTGCACCTCGATGCGGCGGCCATTATGCGCGAAGTGATGCCAGTAGAGCAGCATGGAACCCAGCGAAGCCAGGAGCCGGTCGGCCACATCGCGCGCAGCTGGATGGTTGTGGTCGACCGGCTCCGGCAGCACGCAGCCGAGCGCGGACACGCCCGATCTGAGTACGTCCATGGGATGCGAGGCGGCCGGCAGCGCTTCGAGCGCGACGCGGACCGCCGAAGGAAGGCCGCGCAGCGCCTTCAGCTTCGTCTTGTAAGCGTGAAGCTCCGTCGGCGTCGGCAGCGCCCCGTGAATGAGGAGATGCGCGATCTCCTCGAATTCGCAGGTCTCGGCCACGTCGAGAATGTCGTAGCCGCGGTAATGGAGGTCGTTACCGGTGCGGCCCACGGTGCAAAGCGCCGTGTTGCCCGCGATGATGCCGGAAAGCGCGACCGACTTCTTCGGCTTCGGCCCGGCGGCCTTCGTTGCGTCCTGTAGCATGCTGTCCTCCCTAAGCGCCGACAACGGCTGAACGGCCCGTCTCGCGCGATGTGCCGTTCCATTCGAAAAGGCCGGTCGCCCGCTCCGCGCCAAGCGCGACGGGATCGACGGTGAAATTCAGTCCCAGAAGCTCTTCGCCGCGCAGCCGTTCGAGCCGGTCCACGGTTTCGAGAAAGCGCTGTTGCTCGGCGGGTGAGACGATGCCTTCCGAAAGCGTGAGAAACTTCTCGATGTATTGCGGGCGGGCGAAGGGGCGCGCGCCGAGCGGGTTGGCGTCGGCGATGGCAAGCTCGTCCTCGATCACGCGACCGTCACGCAGGGTGACGACGACGCGGCCGCCGAACGCCTTTTCCTTCGGGTCGCGGCTATGATAGCGGCGCGTCCACTCCGCATCTTCGACGGTCGAAATCTTGTGCCACAAGGCAACGGTTTCGGGCCGCTTCGCGCGCTCCGGCGCATAGGAATGCACGTGGTGCCAGCCGCCGTCTTCCAGCGCGACCGCGAAGATGTACATGATGGAATGGTCGAGCGTTTCGCGGCTCGCATTCGGGTCCATCTTCTGCGGGTCGTTCGCACCCGTGCCGATCACGTAATGGGTGTGATGGCTCGTGTGGATCACGATGTTTTCGATGGTCGCGAGATTGCCGATCTTCTCGCGCATCCGCCGCGCGAGGTCGATGAGCGCCTGGCTCTGATATTCCGCCGAATATTCCTTGGTGTAGGTGTCGAGGATGGCGCGCTTCGGCTCGCCTTTCTCAGGCAACGGCACGGAGTATTCCACCTTGGGGCCGGAAAGCAGCCATGCGATGAAACCGTCCTCGCCTTCCCATGCGGGCGACGGCGCGCCTTCGCCGCGCATGGCTCGATCCACCGCCTCGACCGCCATCTTGCCGGCGAAAGCGGGCGCGTAAGCCTTCCAGCTCGAAATCTCGCCCTTGCGCGACTGGCGCGTCGTCGTCGTCACATGCAGTGCCTGCTGCACAGCCTGCCAGATCGTCTCCACCGGAAGCCCCAGCGCCGCGCCGATGCCTGCCGCAGCCGAGGGTCCGAGATGGGCGATATGGTCGATCTTGTGCTCATGCAGGCAAATGCCTTTTACGAGATTGACCTGAATTTCGTAGCCCGCCGCGAGGCCGCGCACGAGCGCTTCGCCGGAAAGCCCGCAATGCTGGGCGACGGCAAGGATCGGCGGGATATTGTCGCCGGGATGCGAATAGTCGGCGGCGAGGAACGTATCGTGGAAGTCGAGTTCACGCACGGCGACGCCGTTGGCCCACGCGGCCCATTCCGGCGAGAAGCGGCGATGCGAGGCGATGCCGAACACGGCCGCGCCGGGCTTGAAGGGATGCGAGAGCGCCTGATTGCGGGCGTTAGCCACCGGGCGGCGTGCGAGCGAAGCGGCGGCAACGGCGGCGTTGTCGATGATGCGGTTGCCGATCATCTCGACCACGGCAGGGTCGACCGCGACCGGGTCGGCGGCGACTTCGGCGATCTTCCAGGCGAGTTGTTCGGCGCGGGGCAAAGGCTCGGCGGATTTGTATGTGCGAACGGTATGCGACTTCACGGGGCAGGTTCCTCTCTTGGGCAGCGGCGGCTAGGAAATTGTATTTTGAAATCAGGGGCGAAACGCTGTGGGGCGGCCTGCTTCGTCGACGGCGACCATCTCGAACGAGCCGCGCACGGCGAGGCGACGCTCGCCCGAAAGCAGCTTTTCGGCCATCATCGAGACTTCGACGGTCATGGATGCGCGGCCTACGCGCACGACGCGGGCGGACAGTTCGACGAGTTCGCCCACCTTGACGGGCACGTGGAATTCCACCTTGTCGGATGTCGCCATCACCACGGCGCGGCGCGCGCGCCGCGTGGCCGCGACGAAGGCGGCTTTGCCCATGAGGTTCAGCGCATTGCCGCCGAACAGCGTGCCGTAATGGTTCGCCTGTTCGGGGAAGACCATCTCCACAAAGGTGGTCGCCGCCTCGGAGGCGTCGTCGTCAATCAAGGTTTGCATTCGGGCGCCCGCTTTCATTTCGGGCTTCACAATATCCGCAAGAGAAAGAACGCGGTAAGGACTGAAAATGTGGATGTTTGCGAAGGGAGAGCCGCGAATCTGCGAAAGTTGCGAACGTCGTCTCCGGTTGCCTGCCGCAGGCCGGCAAGCTTTTTTTCCTTTCGTCCCCGCTGTTCACATCTTTCCGTGCGCACACCGAATCACTCATTGCGAGGTCGCGCGACTCAGCCCCCTAGATGTGGGGGTCACGGTCCCCCGATAGCGCAAGATTCGGGAGCCAAGAGGGAAGCCGGTGCAAGTCCGGCGCTGCCCCCGCAACTGTAAGCGGCGAGCCGCCGTCGATCGCGTCACTGGTGCGAAATCACCGGGAAGGCCAGACGGAAGCATTGACCCGCGAGCCAGGAGACCTGCCGCGACATCGGAATAACGTCCTCGGGCGGGGTGTCCGCAGGCCGTGCCGCGACCGGTGAAGCCGGTTTCGTTCGCGCGTCTGTCGGCCCCGCCCCCATGATCCAACGGGGGTTCACTTGTCTTCCAGTCCTGACTCCACGGCGGTAATTTCCGCCGCCCGCCTGCCGCTCAGCATCGTGAAGCGCTCGGGCGCGCTCGCGCCGTTCGACGCGGCGAAGATCCGCTCCGCGGTCGAGCGTGCGGGCCGCGCCACCGGCGATTTCGACGCCACCGAGGCGCATCTTCTCGCCATTCAGGCGGTGAAGGTGATCGCGCATCGCTTCGCGGACCGGTCGCCGCACATCGAGGAAATTCAGGACATCGTCGAACAGGTGCTCATCTCCGCGAACCACTTCGCGACGGCCCGCGCCTACATCGTCTATCGCGAGCAGCGCGCACGGCTTCGCGCCGACCGCCACGCCGCCATCGACGTCGAAAGCTCGATCAACGAATATCTGGAGCGCGCGGACTGGCGCGTGAACGCGAACGCCAATCAGGGCTATTCGCTCGGCGGCCTGATCCTGAACGTCTCCGGCAAGGTGGTGGCAAATTACTGGCTCAGCCACGTCTACCCGCCGGAAGTGGGCCGCGCGCATCGCGACGGCGACATCCACATCCACGATCTCGACATGCTGGCGGGCTATTGCGCGGGCTGGTCGCTGCGGACGCTGTTGCAGGAAGGGCTGAACGGCGTGCCGGGCAAGGTCGAGGCCGCGCCGCCGAAGCACCTGTCGAGTGCTGTCGGACAGATCGTGAACTTCCTTGGCACGCTTCAGAACGAATGGGCGGGCGCGCAGGCGTTCTCATCGTTCGACACCTACATGGCGCCTTTCATCCGCAAGGACAGATTGCCGTACGGCGAGGTACGCCAGTGCATTCAGGAACTGATCTATAACCTCAACGTGCCGTCACGCTGGGGCACGCAGACGCCTTTCACGAACCTGACCTTCGACTGGACCTGCCCGGAAGACCTCCGCGAGCAGGTTCCGATGATCGGCGGCAAGGAGGTGGACTTCACCTATGGCGATCTCCAGCCCGAAATGGACATGATCAACCGCGCTTACATGGAAGTCATGACTGCGGGCGACGCGAAAGGCCGGGTGTTCACCTTCCCGATCCCGACCTACAACATCACACCGGATTTCCCGTGGGAGAGCGAAAACGCGACGCGCCTGTTCGAGATGACCGCGAAATACGGCCTGCCCTATTTCCAGAATTTCGTGAACTCGGAACTGAAGCCGAACATGGTGCGGTCCATGTGCTGCCGCCTGCAGCTCGACCTGACGGAGCTTCTGAAGCGCGGCAACGGGTTGTTCGGCTCGGCGGAGCAGACGGGCTCGGTCGGCGTGGTCACCGTGAACTGCGCGCGGCTCGGCTTCCTCCACAAGGGCGACGAAGCGGCCTTGTTCGCGCGGCTCGACGAACTGCTCGACATCGGCCGCAACAGCCTGGAAATCAAGCGCAAGATCATCCAGCGTCACATGGATGCGGGGCTGTTCCCGTACACGAAGCGCTATCTCGGCACGCTGCGCAATCATTTCTCGACGCTCGGCGTGAACGGCCTCAACGAGATGATCCGCAATTTTACCGACGACGCCGAAGATATCTCGACGCCGTGGGGCCACGCCTTCGCGCTGCGTTTCCTCGATCACGTTCGGGCGAAGATGGTGGCGTTTCAGGAAGAAACCGGCCACCTCTATAACCTCGAAGCGACGCCCGCCGAGGGCACGACCTATCGCTTTGCGCGCGAGGACAAGAAGCGTTTCGCAGGTATCCTTCAGGCGGGCACGGACGAGACGCCGTATTACACCAACTCCAGCCAGTTGCCTGTCGGGTTCACCGACGATCCGTTCGACGCGTTGGCCCGGCAGGAGCCGCTTCAGCAGAAATACACGGGCGGCACCGTGCTGCATCTCTACATGGGCGAGCGCATCTCTTCGGTGGAAGCCTGCAAGAAGCTCGTGCGCCGCGCGCTCGAAAACTTCCGCATCCCTTACATCACCGTGACGCCGACATTCTCGATCTGCCCGACGCACGGCTACATCGCAGGCGAGCACAAGTTCTGCCCGATCTGCGACGAGGAGCGGCTTGCGGCGAAGCGCGCACGGCTCGGCGCGCGCAAGGCGGCGGCCTGATTTCCATCAAACGAGGGAGAAGAGACATGAACGCACATTGGACCCCCACCGCCGACGACGTGACCCTGACCGACGAGGAGCGCCAGCCCTGCGAAGTCTGGACGCGCGTGATGGGCTATCACCGGCCTGTCTCGTCGTTCAATCAGGGCAAGGTCGGCGAATTCAACGAGCGGCAGTATTTCCGCGAATGCAAGGCCGAGCGCGCCGACGCCGACAAGAGCGCGCAATGACCAAAGCGCTTTCAGGAAAGGTGTTTGCGGTTTTCCGCCCGGAAAGCGCGCAAGATGCAAGATAGTATCGAGATTGGCGGGCTTGCCCGCCTTTCCTCCGTGGATTGGCCGGGGCAGCTTGCGGCGACCGTCTTCTGTCAGGGCTGCCCCTGGGCCTGCCGCTACTGCCACAACGCCTCGCTGATGCGGGCGGGCAGTGGCGCGGGGCCGTCATGGGCCGAAGTGCGCGCGTTGCTCGAAACGCGGCGCGGACTGCTCGACGCCGTGGTGTTTTCCGGCGGCGAGCCGACCTTGCAGACACATCTGCCGGAGGCGATGGCGGAGGTGCGCGCCATGGGCTTCAAGGTCGGCCTTCATAGCGCGGGGCCTTATCCGGCGCGGCTCGCGGCCGTTTTGCCGCTTGTCGACTGGGTCGGCTTCGACGTGAAAGCGCCGTTTGCGGAGTATGAGCGTGTCACGGGCATTCCCGGCAGCGGCGAGCGCGCGGCGGAAAGCTTGCGGCTGCTGGTGGCGAGCGGCGCCGCGTTCGAGACGCGGACCACGGTTCACCCCGCGCTGCTTGATGAAGCGGCGGTCGCGCGGATCGCCGCCGAACTGGCCGCGCTCGGCATCGCGAACAACCGCATCCAGCCATTTCGGGCGCATGGATGTACAGACGCCGCGCTTGCTGCCTAGAGCCGGATCCGGTCAGGTTCACTCAACCTGATCGGTAAATCCGTCTCTACACGATAAAGAGAGCAAGCGCGGCGTCCATCGCGTGCCGACGGCCTTGCGCCGCCTGCCCGTGGCTCGACGGCACGCGATTAAGGGTGGGCGAGAAGCGAGCGCGCGCGGCGAAGGGCACCCCTATCGAAACAGGTCCGCCGCTTTTCCGATCCGGCGCGAACCGTCGCCGAACTCGCAGGAGCCGAACTCCGGCCAGTCGGGATCGCTGCCGCGAGGGCTGGCGGAAAGTGCGAAGCCTTCAGGCCGGTCCGGCCATCGCGGCGTCTCGCTCGTCGATACGGAGGGTGTATCCGATGCCTTGACGATGAGTCGCATTTGCGAAATTCCTTGCGGTCTGTGTTGGATCACACAATATTCGCCGAAAAAATTTCGAGGTAGGGCTGAATTTGCGGGGTTTTGCGAAAGATGCCCCCTCATTTTGCAAATATTGCGAATGGAATTGGAGCATGAAGAAGATCTTCGTCGGTGTGAAGCTGAAGCGGCTGCGAGAGGAACGCGGGCTGACCCAGATTGCCTTCGCGGAAGCGATTGGTCTGTCGCCGAGCTATCTGAACCAACTTGAGAAGAACCAGCGCCCGTTGACCGTGCCTGTTCTGCTTCGCATCAATGCGGCCTTTGGCATCGACATGCAGTTGCTGTCAGACGGAGACGAGGCGCGTCTCGTCTCCGATCTGAGGGAGGTTTTCTCCGATCCAGCCAGCGGTGAGAGCGTCAGCCTTGCCGAAATACGGGAGATCGCCGCTTCGATGCCAGCGGCGGGGCGTGCGATCCTGGCGTTGCATCGTCGCCTCCGCCACGCGACGGAGCGCGCCGAGGCCATGGCTCACGAACTCGGCCTCGGGGCGGCGGGCGTGGCCACCGTGGCCCCAATGCCGTTCGAGCAGGTGCGCGACTTCTTTTACCGCCATCACAACTACTTCGCGGAACTGGACGAGGCGGCAGAGCGGCTTTTCGCCGAGGCTGGCCTTGCCGAAGGCGACACAGTCGACGGGATTGCGAGCTGGCTTGAGACGCGGCACGGTGTCCGGGTGAGTTTCGTCAAGCAGGATCGCGCCGGAACCTCGACCGCCAATCGCACCTACCATCTCAAAGAGCGCGTGCTTCACATTGCGGCGCGGCTCGATCAGGGCCAGCGCGCTTTCCAGATGGCGACACAGCTTGCCTTTCTCGAAATGGAGGAGCCGCTGAACCGGCTCGCCAAGGAAGCAGCGGCTGCCTCGCCAGCCACGCACGCGCTTGCGCGCATCGGCCTCGCCAACTATTTCGCGGGTGCGCTTGTCATGCCCTATGGCGCGTTCCTCGCGGCGGCCGAGGCGGTACGCTACGACATCGACCTTCTGGCACAGCGCTTCGGCGTGGGCTTCGAGACGATCAGTCACCGGCTCAGCTCACTGCAGCGTCCGCGATCGTCCGGGGTGCCGTTCTTCTTTATTCGCGTCGACCGGGCGGGCAACATCTCAAAGCGTCAATCGGCCACCGATTTCCATTTCTCGCGCGTTGGCGGCGCGTGCCCGCTCTGGAACGTCTACGAAGCCTTTGCGCAGCCGGGCCGCACGCTGACGCAGGTGGCGCAGATGCCGGACGGGCGCACCTACCTTTGGATCGCACGCTCGACCAGCCAGACCGTTGGCGGGTTCGGGGATCCGGGCAAGACTTTCGCCATCGGGCTCGGTTGCGACATCCGCCATGCGTCGCGGCTCGTCTATTCCAAGGGGCTCGACCTCGACAATCCCGCAGCGGCCACGCCCATCGGCGCGGGCTGCAAGGTGTGCGAGCGTCCGGCGTGTCCTCAGCGCGCCTTCCCGATGATTGGCCGCCCGCTCATGGTCGACGAAAATCGGAGCACGGTCCTGCCCTACGCCGGCGCGCCTGCATAAGGCGAAGTCGCGGTAGTCGAAATATTCGAGCAAGACCGTTCCGCAGCACGCGGAGAGATGGCCGAGCCGCGAGTTGATCGTGTTCAAGCACGATACTGCGCTCGGCAAGGCATCCGCTCATGCCTTGTTGGAGCGAGTCCGCATCGGCCGCAACATTGATGGCGAGTCCTACGGAGACGAGTGCTCCGCAGGCCGCGCCTCACTCGGTTTCTTCGCGAACGAGGCGGAATTCCGGCGCGATCGCACCGCTACTGTTGGTTCGGCTTCTGCCGGGACTGTGCCACTGGCGCCTTCTTTGGGGGAGCCTTCTGCGTAACCTTCGTAACAAAGGGTTTTGCCTTGGGCCTGGCCGCGCAATCCGCCGTACCGAAGACCTGCACCATGCGGAAAACCACGCGGTCGCCCAGCCGCCATGCCGCGACGCCTACGCCTATGTTCTTGCCCTTGCCGAGCAGGTTGGCATTGTGGCCCGGCGATTTCTTCCAGTCGTCCATCGCCTTTTTCGACGCCTCGGCTTCCGTCATCGGATTCGGCCTGCGCCAGCCGCCCCACATGTTTTCAGCAACGAAGCAATAGTTGTAGCCCGTCGCGCGAACGCGGATGGCGGGCGACTTGCCGTCAGCGGTGTGGCCGACGCCCTCTGTCTGCGCGAGATAGCGGGCATAAGCGGTCGCGGCGGCCTCAAGCTGCGGGTGGTTTGAAACCGGCGGCAGGCCCTTCGCGGCGCGCCACGCATTGGTTTCGGCGATCACGACGCGGCTCACGAAGGCCCTGTCGAGCGGGTAATCCTGTGCGCGGGCCGCTGACAAGCCGCTCACAGTCATCGCTGCGAGAGCGACGAGAAATAGTCTCGACGACATGGATGTTCGCTCGCTTCCCCGTTTTGCGGCTTTCATCGCTCCCGGCCGTTGTGAAGCCGGGCAATGCGCCTGCAAGCAATGCCGCTGCGCGCCACATCTCTAGCGCGAGTCGCATGTCGTGCAAACGCGGAGGCGCCCGAAAGCTGTTCAAGCGAGATTGCGGCATCACGATGAACAACGAAGAAGGCGCCCTTTGGATCAGCCCGCGTCAACTGCGGGCCGCAGACAAGCCGACCGAACCTGAAACAGGCGCGTCAGGCGGCGGCCGATTTACGGCACGCCGCTGTGATCGGCCACCCGAAGCGTCGGGCGTGGCGCAGGCGCGCCGCACGGCTCCACCCTATTCGTCGCCGACCTCGGCTTCCATGCGCTTCTTCTCCTCGGCCGCGCGCTGGCGCTCAACGAGACGCACCGAGATGATGGAAAGCTCATAGAGAAGCAGCGTCGGGATGGCGAGACCAACCTGGCTCATCACATCCGGCGGCGTCAGCACGGCGGCGACCGCGAAGATCGCAACGACCGCATAACGCCATTGCTTGCGCAGCCACCCTGAAGTGACGAGCCCGGCGCGCGCGAGAAGGGTAAGGATCACCGGGAGCTGAAAGCACAGGCCGAAGGCGAGAATGAGCGATGTAATCAGATGCAGATATTCGCTCACGCGGGCCGTGAGCTGGATGTGAACCTGCTGGTCGGATCCCGTCTGCTGCATGGACAGGAAGAACGTCATCGCGAGTGGCATCACGATGAAGAAAACGAGCGCCCCGCCAAGCAAAAAGAGGATCGGCGTCGCAATTAGATAGGGCAGGAATGCCCGGCGTTCGTTTTTGTAGAGACCCGGAGCCACGAACATATAGAGCTGCGAGGCGATCACCGGGAAGGCAAGTACGATCGCGCCGAAGAAGGCAACGCGCACCTGCGTGAAGAAGAACTCCTGCGGCGCGGTATAGATCATGTCGATCTGCGTCTCGCCGCCGACCGCGAGGCGGTACGGGATGAGCAGGAAATTATAGATATATTGTGCGAACGCGTAACAGAAGAAGAACAGGATGACGACCGCGACGACGCAATAGATCAGCCGACGCCTGAGCTCGATCAGATGATCGAGAAGCGGCGCCTTCGACTGGTCGAGTTCGTCCTGTTCGGGTTGGGCCACGGCCATATGGAAACGCTCACGCGGCTGGAGCTATGCGGTCTTTGGCGGGATCGCTCGCGGCGGCTTGCGGCTCCAAAGGCTTTGCGGGGATGGCTTGACTTGAGGGCGCGGATGGTGCTGCTGCCGGTGCGGCGTCGGGCTTATCCGCTTCGACGGTCGCGGTCAAAGGCGCGGCTTCGGGAACAGGCACCGTCAACGGCGTGGCGCTGCCGATCTGCGGACCGCCCGCAATCGCGGCGGGAGCGGCGCTCGGACTTTCGAGTTTCGGGGAGGCAGAAGCCGCCGATGCGTCGGGAGTAGAGGCGGAGGACTGTCCGCCTGCGCCGCCTTCGCTCGCGGTGTTCGCACCCTGCGTTGCACCGGCCTGCGGCTGTTCCGGCGTCGGCGACGGCTTGGAATAGTCGTGGTCGATGGCGCGCCTGATGCTGTCCTTCAACTGCCCGGCGGGATTGAGATCGCGGAAATCCTGAAGGTTCTTCTGAAGATCCTGATATCCGCCTTCGCGCATGGAGTCGTCGAACTGGCGGCGGAAGTCGTCCGCGTGGTTGCGTATCTTCCGCACGAAGCGGCCGAGCGTATGCAGCATTCCCGGCAGTTCCTTCGGGCCGATGAAAATCAGCGCGACGACCGCTATCACGAGAAGCTCAGACCACGCGATATCGAACATTCTGCCCCTTTGCCCTCAAAGCGCAAACAAATCGATTGCTCAAGCCTTCGTTTCGGAGCCTAGCGGAGCCTTCACCTCAGCGCGCGGAGCCTCATGCTCGATGGGCTTCGGAGCGGCTGGCGCCGTGGGGGCTGCCGTACTCTGCGCGGCGGCCGGAGGCGTCGCAGCCTCCTCTTCGGACATGCCCTTCTTGAAGCTCTTGATGCCTTTTGCGACGTCGCCCATCAGCTCCGAGATCTTGCCTCTGCCGAACAGAAGCACGACGAGCAACAGAACAATGAGGAGCTGCGGCAGACTCCACGTCGCTCCGAACATGAGATCCTGATGCATCTGGATTTACTCCTTCGTCTCGCCGACTTCCGGCGGCACGCGCGATGTTGGGGAAATTTCCCCTGAACGTGGCCGCATGAGCGCGGCATGTCAAGCGCGCTCATCCTATCAATGCGTAGCAGAAAAAGCGAACGCGTACCGCCGCCCGCACTACCATGTCCTTCGTGGAGCAGGAAGCGGTGGGTCTCGAAAAGGCGTTCTCTGCGTGAAAGAAAACGCGAACAGCAAATCTCTTTTTCGACGCTTTACGCGGAATGGGCTGCGGGGGCGAAGTCTTAAAACCGCAGCGCGCGAAACGGACGCCTCACCCAACGCGACACTGTCACGCCGATGCGACGAGCACGGGATGCGGCTTGTCGGCTTCCGGCTCTTCCTCGATGGGAGCATCGTCCTCGGTGTGCACGCCCGATGGCTCATCCTCCAGCGGCTCTTCATCGTCGCGAAGCGCCATGCTGTCGTCCGGCTCCGGCACAGAGAAGCCGGGCGGAAGATTGCTGTCGAGGAGGCCGGCGCCCTTGAGTTCGGCGAGACCCGGCAGATCGCGGATGGAATCGAAGCCGAAATGATCGAGAAAAGCTTCGGTCGTGCCATAGGTAACCGGGCGCCCCGGTGCGCGACGGCGTCCGCGCAGACGCACCCAGCCGATTTCAAGCAGCACGTCGAGCGAGCCCTTGGATGTCGAGACGCCGCGAATTTCCTCGATCTCGGCGCGGGTCACCGGCTGGTGATAGGCGATGATGGCAAGCGTTTCGAGCGCGGCCTTGGATAGCTTGCGTTGCTCGATGGAATAATGCTCAAGCAGGAACGAGAGGTCTTCCGCGGTACGGAACGCCCATTTGCCCGCCACACGCACGAGATTCACGCCGCGACCGGCATAGAGCTGCTGAAGTTCTTCCAGAAGCTGGCGCACGTCGTCTTTCGCGCCGAGATGCTTTGCAAGCGAGGCTTCGTCCAGCGGTTCGGCGGCGGCGAACAACAAAGCTTCGACGATGCGCAGCTTCTCGCGCCGGTCAGCCGAGGGAAGGCGTGTCACATTGGAAGGCAGCGGCAAAATCGGCACGCGACCGTTATCAATCCCGCCATTATTTCCCTTGCCGTCTCTTCCTGCCATGGAAACCTTCCATTATCCCCAGCTTCTCCGACAGCTCGTGAAGCGAATTGAAATTTCGGATCCCGGCTGCTTCGAGTTTGCGCTCGAATGTCGAAATTCAGAAACTTCACTGTAATCAGAGAGTTGTCGTGGTCCTTGTGGGTCCGAAATTTGCCCGCGGGGTGCTGCAAGGGATGCAAATGTTTGAATCCAGCGTCTAGTGGTCCGATTCCGACATTGCATCCGTTTGCAGCACGTTTGCGAGCAAATGTCGAAATCGAAAAGACCACTAGCAACATGATGATTCTAGTGGAGCATTTGAATTTGACATTTGAGCGAGAGCTCGCAGCCACCGGGACTCAAATGTCAAATTCGCTCCACTAGTTCGCCTGATTTGGGGGGAACGCGCAAGTGTCGCATTCGCTCCCTTCGACCGGGAGCGTCACGCCGCTGCGATCACAATTATTAACTTCGGTCAATTCGAGGGCGGGCGGTAAGTTTCTCTTAGATGGAAGGCGCTATGACTGAAAGAAAGTCGAAGATAATGCCTTGCATCCCAGCAATAAACCCGCCAACGGCACGCATCATGATCCGCTTCAATGCCTGGCCCATCGTCAGTCTCTTCCTCGCCGGCATCGTCCTTTCGGGCTGTCTTTTTCTTTTCGCGCTCCATGCTGGAGGCATCGACGGCATCGGCTTGACGACAGCGATGGCCAGACAGCACGCGCAGATCGAGACCGGCATAAGCGAAGGCGGGAGTGCGCCCGTTGCTGCCCTCAGCGAAAATGCGCGCGGGGACTTCCAGACTTATACGTTGGGTGCCCGCGAGGCGCCGCGCCCGGTTTTGCTCGCGCTTCCCGGCGAACCGGCACTCGAAGCTGTAAGCGCCGAATAAAAGCCGGCGAAGGGCTCATCGCACTCTCACCGGCAAACGGCAACCCATGACCGCCGTCACTCGCGGTCGCGATCTGCTATTGACCGCGTGCGCCCATGCACCTATGGTCCTCAAGCGCGCGCGGACGTTTTCCGCACGGCGTTTTTTGTCCTAAAGTGAGCCCATAGCTCAGCCGGTAGAGCATCTGACTTTTAATCAGAGGGTCGATGGTTCGAATCCATCTGGGCTCACCAACAAAATCA
>NZ_JASGFR010000057.1:0-16749 GCF_047605405.1 Rhodomicrobium sp.
TGTTCCCCGCCCACGCGGGGATGAACCGCTTTGGGGCTCCTTCACCTTGCCGCGGCTGTCGTGTTCCCCGCCCACGCGGGGATGAACCGCAGCCATAGACCACGATGCCTTTCTTGACTTTGTGTTCCCTGCCCACGCGGGGATGAACCGGCTAAATTACCCATGTCGGCGGCGTCGCCGCCATGTTCCCCGCCCACGCGGGGATGAACCGCGCGTCGAGCGCTTCATAAAGCTCCGGCGCGGGTGTTCCCCGCCCACGCGGGGATGAACCGGCGGAGCCGGTCAGCCGCGAGCTGACGCGAACGTGTTCCCCGCCCACGCGGGGACAAATGCATGGCATCGCAAACCGCCGCAAAGTGCCGCATGCCACCCGCCAAGGCATTCATTTAGTGTTCCGTCCAAAGAGATTTTTTTGATCCATTTTCGGCGGTCGGCACGCGCTGGCGCTGTTTCACACAGGAGGTTCGCATGCTGCTCGATGGCGCCAAGGCGATGCGGATTTCCCTGCTGATTGCGCTTGCGGCTTTCGGCTGGATCGCCGTCTACATCGAGTTCAACGAGGAGCTTCGGCGAAGGATCGGCGACGGTGCCCATGCGAGCGCCTTCCTCTCACTTTTCGTCGGGCTTACGGCGCTCATCACCGCGTTCTACTTTCGCCGTCTCGCAAAAATTCGCGCTGACCTCGCGCAGGGCAAACCCCTCGCTCGCTGGCGGGTGGCGCGCGGCAATTGGGATGCGTTCGCGCAGACGGAGGCGCGGGAAACCGAAGAAGGCCACCGCGCTACGCTCCTCATCATTCTCGGCTTCGCCGTCGCGATTCCGGCCGTGATGGCACTGATCCTTGGCGATGCGCAGATCTTCGCCGTCATCTCCCTTGGGATCATGGCGGTCGGCGGGATCGGTTTTCTCCTCGGCCGCAATGCTGCGAAAGCGCATCTGCGCTACCGCGACGGCGTCGTTTCGGTCGGCGAAGACGGCGTGCTCGTGAACGGCGTGGTTCACGGCTGGCGGCTTCCGGGTTCCGCCCTTGTCGGCGCCGAACTCGATGAGAGCGCGACGCCTGTCGTCCTCGCCATCACCTACGCCTTCTGGACGCGCGGCGGCCGACAATATGTGACGGTCCATGCGCCGGTTCCGTCCGAAGCGATCGGCGAAGCCCGCGCGACGGCAGACCGCCTCAAGGCAGACGCGGAAGGCCGTGCGCCCGAGCGGACGCCGTCGAAACAAACCGCAGGCTTTCTGGCGATGCTCGCCGCAGGTGCGCTCCTCGTGCAGGCGCTCCCCGCCGCCGCGCAAACGGGCGAGTGGCGGCGTTTCAAACTCGACGAGGCGAGCGTTGCCACCCCGCCCGGCTGGCGGGCCGAACTCACCGAAGAAGGCCGGACGGTGCAGGCTATCGAGCCGCGCGGAGGCCGGGAAGTCCGCGTCTGGTGGTGGTTTCCCGACGAGCCGCTGCTCGGCTATACCGATGAAATCGCGCATGACAAGATATCGGTCGCAGGCCAGCCCGCGCTTCGCGTCCATCACCGCTTCGAGGGGCGCGACACCATCACCGTCACAGTCGAAAAGCCGCGTAAGGATGGCAAGCGGCTGCACATCCTCTTCGAGGCACAGCGCCGCCTCGACATCAATGACGCCGCGCTTATCGGCTTGGTGACGCGGCTGACCCTCGCGGGAACAACGACGGCCAAGCCGCCGACGGACACGTCGGGCGCGGTCGATGTCTCGGGAGGCGACGACGGAGCCGCCGCCGAGCCTGAGCCCGAAGGGCCGGTGCAGCGCGCTGAACTCGGCAATATCGCCGCCGTCGTCAACGGCCCGCGCAAGAACACGGTGATCGCGATCAAGCGTCCGATCTTCGTCCGCAAGCTCGGCACCTACCACTGGAACAATGCGCGCGGCCGGATGCCGGGCGTCATCGCGCTTAACAGGCCCGATGGAACCGAAGTCGGCCGCTGGGCAGCGCGCGGCAAGCCCGGTCAGGGCGGCGTTCCTAACGCCTACTGGGAAGCTGACGTCAACCAGCGGCTCGACGAGGGCAGCTATGTGCTGACGACCTCCAGCAATGAGACATGGGCCACGAATGCGGGCGTGGGCTGGCGCGGCTTCTACAGCATGGACTATCAACTGCTGCGGCAGGAGCCGACACCAGAGCCGCTTTCCGGCGATGCACCGCCGGACGACCCGCAAACAAACGGCCCCGCGCCAGAGAAGATCGACGTGCCCGTCGCTCCGACAGCGGACGACGATCCCGCGCGGCCCATGAAGCCGGGCGAGACGCAGACTCTCGTTCTCTATCAGGGTGGCGAGGTGCTGCCGCCGTGGAGCGTATTTCAGGGACAGGGCGGGAGCTTCAAGGACCACGCTCGCATCGAAAGCGGTGCGCTTCGCGTGCGCGCGCCGGAAGGATCGGGCAACGGGCTGGTGGGCCTTTACAGCGAGGGCTCTCTTCTTTGGCTCGATTCCCTGCGGAACGGCGGCGAAGCCATGCTGACATTCGACTTCGACTCCTCGGAGACGACGGGCTTTATCATCGGTCTCAGCACACATCACAATCTCAATGGCAACGAGCCATCGAACCCTCGCTTCCTTCTCCATTGGCGCAGGACGGCAGACGGCAGGGGCAAGGCGACATTCATCCGCGACTATAACGCAACGCTGGAAAAGGAGGCGCCCGCGAAGGCGCCAAAAACCGTGCGCCTCGTCCTTTCCGAAGGAGGGGTGCGCGTGGATGGCGAGGGCCTTCCCGCCGACGTCACGCCATGGGGCGATCTTTCCGAGGCTCAAGGGTTTCGCATCTACGCCATCTCCCGCCCCGACAAGAATGGCGAACCGGTTTCGATGGCGCTGAAGCGCATCACGCTCACCCGCAAGGGCGGCGGCAAGCCAGCGGACGGGGAGAAGCCTGCGGCCGGCATCGCCCCGTTGCCGACCCAGGTTCTTTTCGACGGCAAGCCCGGCGCGCTGTGGCAGGCGGCCGGCCTTCATGCGGATCAGGAGGCGAAGTTCGTTGTCTTCCGCTCCGGCGCGATGATCGCCGACGTACCGGAAAAAGTAAACGATTGGGCGATGGCCGGGCTTCTGTCGACCGAGCCCGTTCTGCGCTTCAACGAGCGCATCGCCAAAACGCCCTACCGCTTGACCCTGATGGTCGATCCGCGCGCGACCACCGGCTTGCGGATCGTCTTCAGCGGCGACAAGGTGCAGGAGATGTGGGGCGGCATGGCGGGCGCCTTCCGCCTGATCCGCCGGACGCAAGGCGAGATGGCGGGCAAAACCCACCTTCAAATCCGTGCGAACGGCGGCCCTTACGCAGTCTGGGACCGCGCCGTCTCCTCGGCCTTCCTCGACAAGAGCTGGGACGGGCGCATCGTCCTCACCTTCGGCGACACATGGGCGACGGCGGAGCTTCCAGGCATTGTTGCGTTGCGCGGCACCGTGTTCAATCTTGGCCCGGGCGCGTCGAAATACATGACGATCTACTCCGAGCCGGAGAAGGAATACAAGCCGTCGCGGCTCGTCCTGAAGAGGATCGAGGGCGGCTGGGTCACGCCCGCTGGCATGACCGCGGCGGACCGTTGGACGCTCGTCGATGACGCCGCATTCGACAAGGATCGCTTCCTCAACGACCTCGCCGCCGATCTCGACGCACCGTCGCAACCGAATTGAGGGCCGCACGATGTCCCGTCTCGCCTCTGCATCCTTTCTTCGCGGCGCGGTGGCGCTGATCGTCTCGCTGCCGCTACTGCTGCTCGCGCCCACTTCCGCCGCCGCCTGGGACACTCAGCTCACGCGGGCGATCATGCAGGTCTATCTCGGCACGGCGAGCGAGGCGCAACTCGCGCTCGTCCGAGCGAACAACCACGTTATCAACAATATGGCGAGCACGGGCCATCTGCGAGACCACGTCTATCAGAAGGTGCAAGCCGATTTCGCGCGCTTCAATGCCGAGGTGGCGACGAACGCCGCCCGCAATAACGGACTCGACCTTAACGCCCAGAAGGCGACGAAAGCCGCGTCGCCCGGCACTGACAGCGATTTCATAACGTCGAGTAGCAGCGGCAAGATGGAGGTGACGCAGATCGAAGGCTCGATCCGCGATTACAACGCGGAGATGAACCGGCGGCTTGGCACGCAGAACGTCGATTATGCGAAGCGGCTCAACACGGATTTTATGGCCAATCCGAACCAGATGAGCGCGGATGACTTCGCCAAGGTTTCGAAGCTCAACAACGACGCGTACAAGAAGCAGGGCGCGGCGAGTTACGAAGCGAAGGTGCGCACGCCGGGCGAGACGGTCACGGCGAGCGAGATCGTCGACTACCAGAAGGACATGCGCGATCTGATCTCAAAGAAAAGCGGACAGATCAAAGATTTGCAGGGCAAGCTTTCCGACGCTCTCAAGGCCGATCCTTCCGGCATCAAGCCGGAGACGCGCAATCTCAAGGCCGAATTGCAGATCCGCCAGCAGCAGCAGGCGAAATATATCGAGCGCTTCACGGAGGCCACGCGCCTTACCGCCGAGACCTATGGGGTCGCGGCACCCGAGGGCTCGCCCATCGCGCACGAAGGGTCCGACCGCTCGCTGAAGCCCGGCGAGGGGCAGCTCGAATCCGACAAGCTGCGCGCGAACCAGAAGGGTGCCGCGAAATCTTCCTCGCTGGCCGACTACCAGACCGGAAAAGCGACAGGCGAAAGCGTTCGCGTGAATGTTGAGGCCAGCGGCAACATCGAGGCCCAGGCGGGGCGTATTCCGGATCGCGACCGGCTGATGACGAACGCCGCCGATCAACTGACTGATCTGCCGCCTTCCCAGCAAGGCGAAGTGATCGACGATGTCCGTCGGCGCTTCGGCGACGACGCGGCCCGCGAGCTTTCCGAACGCGCCCGCGCGGCGAACTCCGCGAAGGCCGCGACAGGACGAACCGAGGCTTTCAAAGCAAACGCAAAGGCTACCGCCGAAAAGATCGCGGTCGTATCGGCGGTCGCGGGGCTCGCCAACGAAGTCCGCGCCTGGATCAAGGGCGAAAAGTCCAATTGGGAAGCGGCCGAGACCGCCGCCGACATGGTGAGCCAGGGCCTTTACAACACGGGCAAGAACCTCGCGGGCTGGAAGGAGACCTACGACCTCAACAAGTCGGCCTTCACGAACGAGACGCAGGCGCGCATTTTCCGCATCGCCAAGGAACTGCACGACCGTGGCGTGGACCTTACCGAGGTGAAGCGCATCGTCGCGGACATGGAGAAGGGGTCCGAAGCGAGCCTCGACGGAAAGATCAAGGAACTCGCGGCAAAGGGTATCTCGTATACCAAACCGGTACCCGTAGAACGCACGACCTTTTCGGACCGAAGCTGGACGGATTACGCAAAGGAACAGGGCGGCGTCGCCGCCGACATCGTCAAGGGCATCTTCGTGGCACCCGTCAAGCTCGCGTGGGATACAGGCAAGGATCTCGGCGAACTCGTTCTCATCACGAGCGACATCTACAAGGCTCACAAGAACATCTCGGATGCCGATCTGGAAATCATCGAGCAGCAGAATGCGATCACCCGCACAAAATTCATCCGGCGGCTGACCGAAATGGGTGCCGATCCGCGTGAGGCCGAAGCGGCCGTGGATGCCTGGTTCGATGGCAAGACCGAGGGCATCGAGAAGCTGCGGCGTCTGCGCGACAAGCTGAGAGGCGACACCGATGCCTCGGCCGCCCCCGAGGCCGCGCCCGTCAGCCCCGAGGAGATCGCCAAGCGCCGCGCCCACATCATGGACCGGCTCGCAAAACTCAATCACACCAAGCTGAAAGCGGCCCTTGATGGCTTGGGGGTAGCGCCGCCGGTCGACTTCTATCACTGCCTGTGCAAGTCGGCTGGCTATGGTTCTTCTAGCACCGCGCAATATTATCATCCCGATACAATCGGCGAGTACAACCCGATGTATAGCTGCTCGCAGCCGGGAGATCCCTGCATCGTGTCCGGGTGGGGGTGTGGACGCTATCCGCTACCGAGCGATGCGAAGATCTGGTCGAGCTGCATCGCCGGAAACAGGGTGAACCCGACGCTCGGCGCGGACGGCAAGCCGGTGCCGGGCAGCGGCGCGCCGCTCGACGAGGCCATCGAACAGGCGCTCCGGCAAAGAAGTCGTCCCTGACCACATCGGCGTCGCTCATGGCCGCTTTTGGATGTAGAAGCCGCGCCCGAGTCTGCTCCCGACCCTGAAGACTCCGTTGCAAGGCGGAGCGTCGGCTCCGCCCGCCACCATTTGAATGTCGACCTGCTCGGAGATCGCAAGCGCGTCATCAACCTCGACGCCAAGATACCGGACCGTCCCTTGATCGAGCTTCTTACCAGACCCATTGCGCCGCGACGGTTGAACGCAAATGCCGAGCCGAAGGCGTTTATCCCCGATCGCCGAGTTCTTCCGAGTCGGGTCGAGAGCTGACCTGGGGACCGCAAGATGTATGAGCCGGTCAACCCTCGAAAGCGGACTTAGTCAATCCCAACTGGGTTGGGGGGTGGGTGTCGCGCTTAATCAGCGATGTTGCAGGAGCGACCCTGCGGACGGTGTCAATGCGAAATCCGTTCCATGTATCATGGCTGAGGAGTCACAATGGCAATGCCGTTCGATAAATGCTATGCGCGCCACCTAGGCAGCTGTGATGGTAAGTCGCGAGAACACTTCATCTCCAAGGCCATCTTGGAGACCCTTGCTCCGTTCGGCGTTCAGGGCTTCCCGTGGCTTAAGCCCGGCAAGGCGGGAACTGCATCACCGAGTTCGCTCGCATCCGCGATTCTGTGCAAACATCACAACAATTTCCTTAGTGACTTCGATGCAGAGGCCGCCAAGCTATTCGAACATCTAAGGCTGATCGACAGCAAACAGACGCCCAAAGAGTTGAGTTCACTCCCTTCCATCACCATCGACGGTGTTTTGTTTGAGAAGTGGTTGCTCAAAGTGTTGTGCGGAGCCATGGCGTCGGGAAACTTTCAAGTCGACGGCAAGTTCTTTGGAAAACTAGCCCCGAGCGAATATATGGTCGACATGCTTTTTCGGAATAACTCCTGGCCCAAAGGAGCCGGTCTGTTCATCGACTTCGAGCAGCGTCAGCGGATGGATGCATTTCGCGGTCTTGGTTATGACCCGGTCTTCGTCAAGACGACGGCAACCAATGCTATGATCTGCGGAATCGACATCCGCCTATGGGGGTTCCCATTTCGAGGCCTCTTCGTAACCTACGAAGATGGCGCCATCCGGCCTGGGTACAGGCCACCGAAGCTTGAAGTCGTGAATGGCTCCATCCGGAAAGAGATCCATTTCGAGTGGCCCCACGGAACGCCGCAGGACACATGGTCGATCTTAACGAGGGACGGCACAATTCCAGATTCGAGTTAGCTCAAATGAGCTGAGACAGCATATAATATTCTGTAGAAAGATAAGCCCGAGGAAGCTGCCCAGTCGTTGGTAGACGTAATTCGCGCGACACTGTTTAATGAGGTCGGTCTGAGACTGACAGAGCTCAGAGTCCGCTTTACCTCAAGGTGCGTTTTATAGTTCAAACCTTTTGAACATCCGCTCCCGGCCTTCAGTACGCATCACGCGATTGATAAGATATATTTCTCCCGCCTCCATGGGATTGTGATTGGTATTGGCACATCCCGGCGTGTTGAACCGCTGGATCAAATCTCTCTCTCAAGCGACACCCCTACCCGCGCATAACCGGGCGCGCCGTCGCCAAGAAGCACAAGCTTCCTGCTACCCTCGATCAGCGGCACCGCTGCTTTGCTCGTGTCGAACCACACTTCGACCGGCCTTCCGGCGGCCGCGAATCGCCACGGCGTCGTATCCTCCACATGAACGGTTGGCCTCGCCCCGAAATAACGGAAAACCGCGTCCCGGTTGGTGTCCGGCGCGCGAAGCAGAATTTCTGCGTCCTTCAGCGCAGCGAATCCGCCGCCGCCATCGGCTCGGTAGTTATTGGTCACCACCGCGAACTCGCGCGTCAGGTCGAGCGGCTGGCCTTCAAAGCGGACGTCAGCGATGCGGCCCGATGGCTTCGTCACGTCGATTGCGTAGGTGAGACCGGCGATCGCGTCGAAATTGTAGGATGGGATCCTGGTGTTTACGAGCGGCTGCCGTCCTTCCGCCGACGGGTCGATCGTGTTGAAAACCCGCGACGCCCATTCAAGCCAGGCGACGATCTGCGCTCCCGTCGCCTTCACCACGGTAACAGTATTGCTGGAGTAGATGTAGAGATCGGCGACGGCGCGCATCGGGACCGGGCCTGCCGGGATGTCGATGAAACTGTCGGGCGTATAGCCCACGCGATACGGCGCCGCCGCCGATAGCAGCGGCAACTCGCCGAAGCCGGCAGCGGCAAGGAGCGGCTTGGCGTAAGCGATCTGCGCGGCGTTCACCAGCGCGGTCGTCGGATCGTATCCCGCCCATACGAAATAGCTGTGAATCCGAGCGTCGAGCATGCCGGCGGGCTGCTCGATCCAGCCCAGCGTGCCCGCGTGCGCGGCTGCGATGGAGGCCGCTACCTCCGCATCTGCGGAGGTGAGTTCGTGAACCGTGCCGCCCTCCCGCCGATAGATCGGCCGGGCTTCTACATCGGCTTTCTCGACGACCCAGCGCTCGCCTTCGCGCCTGAGGTTGAGGTCGACAACGCCGAGATGGCTGCCCCAGAAACCCGGCATTACGGCCGGCACGCCGTGAAGCCGCCCCGCAACCGCGTCCACTTCGTCGGCGGCGCCGGCGTAGTCCTGTCCCGGAAAGACGCGATGGGCGTGCCCCATAAGGATCGCGTCGATACCAGGAACGGCTGCAAGATGAAGCGCGGCGTGTTCCTCGCCTTCCGTCCATGAGCCGGTTCCTATCCCCGAATGGCAGAGAGCGATAAGGAGATCGCATTTCGCGCGCAACTCGGGGACGAGGCGTCGGGCCGTCAGCACGATGTCGCCCGCCTCCACCTTGCCCTCAAGGCGCGCCTTGTCCCAGGACATGATCTGCGGCGGCAGGAAACTGATGACGCCGATGCGCAACGCGTGCTCCGCGCCTGCTTCGTCCTTGAAGACGCGCTTCAGGACGGTGTAGGGCGGAAGAAACGGTGCGCCATCGGCGCGAACGACATTTGCGCAGAGGAAGGCGAAAGGCGCATTTCGAACCGTCGCCTCCAGAAAATCGAGGCCGTAATTGAACTCGTGGTTGCCGAGGCCCGCCGCGTCATAGCCGAGCGCCGCCATCGTCGCGACGAGCGGATGCGGTTCGATGCCGGGCCGCTGCGCCGCGATGTAATCCGCGAGCGGGTTGCCCTGAAGAAAGTCTCCGTTGTCGAACAGCAGCGTGTTCGGGGCTTCGCGCCGCGCCGCGCGGATGAGGGTTGCAGCCCTTGTCAGGCCGACCGTCGGATCGGGCTTCGCGTGGTAGTAATCCCAATCCATCACGAACATGTGCAGATCGGAGGTTTCGAGCAGGCGAACGCGCATGCGCGGGCCGGAGTCCGCTGCGAGCGCGTCCGACAAGCCGAGGGTAGCGAGATAGGCCGCCGCGCCAAGGGCGGTGCGGCGGGTGATTTCGATGCTCAATCACGTCTCCTGCATTGCGGTTTGGGGTGCGACGCCGCGTTCGCCTTCAAGGCCATGGCGCGCCGCATTAAGCGCAATCCTCACCTCGGACTCGGGCAGCGAGTGACTGCCGAGGATGAGGCGTTTGAACTCGTCGTTCAGGTGCCCCTCGACGCGGTGCAGAAGGTTCAGCCCGAGCAGCGCGTAAAGCGCGGTGCCGATGCCGACAGCGGTTGCCAGAAGCGCGGCGGCGATGCCACGGCTGACGGCGGCAGGGTCCGAAATGCCGCCGGACGACAGCGCATTGAACGTGTCCATGATGCCGAGGATCGTGCCGAGAAGGCCGAGAAGCGGCGCAGCCGTCACGATGGTATCGAGCACCCACAGCCGCGCCTCGACCTTGCCGCTCACCTTGATGAAAAGGGTTGCCGAAAGATCTTCAAGCGCCTCGCGGGTCGCGCCGGGCGACCGAAGCGCTCCGACATAGGTCGCGAGGCTCCGCGTGAGCAGGTCTCGCGAGCGGAACGCGGTCGCGGGGAAGGGGCCGGAGCCGTGAACCGCGGCTCCGAGCTTTCTGGTGCGAAGGGCGAGCAGCCCGTAATAGACGAGCCGCTCGACCACCACGAAGGTGAGCACCACCACCGATCCGTAGAGGATGTTGATGCACACATCGTGGAAATATGCAGTGTCGATAGTCACTATTAAAGACCCGTGCTGAAGGTCACCAGGAACGAGGCGCCCTGGCCCATATAGTAGGTCGGAGCTGACGAAGTGATTGTGGAGCCGTTCACGCCGGTCGTTGTCTTGGCGTTGTTCTTGATACTGTAGACGCCGGTCAAATCATCCGTGTTGGCGATATTGTAGATATTGAGCTTGATTTCCGGACGCTTCAGCCAGCCGAAATTGTCGAACCGGTAGCCGATCATGGCGTCGACGCGGCCGAAGGATTTCATCTCTTCGTCATTCGTGAAGGTCGAATATTGTGAACCTATATACTTGAATGCTACGTTGCCGAAGATGTGGTCGTCATCGTAATCGATGCCGACGCCGACGGAGTAATTGGGCGCACCGGGAAGTTCGTTCCCTCTGGTGCGAAGCCAGTCACGCACCGTAGCCTTGCTTTTTGGATCCTTCGCATAGGCAATGGGATCGATGCCAGCCACTTCGATCTTGTTGTCTAACATTTCGGAATGAAGCAATTCACCCGAAACGTAGGGCCTGAAATTGTAGATGGGCCTTGTGCCGAACTCGGCGTTCACGCCGTATATTTCGACTTCACCGGCGTTCACCGTTACGCTCTGGGATGCAAGACTTGTATCAAGCGCGCTTGTTGACACTTGGAAGTTTTCGAAGTGGCTGAAAAAGCCAGTCACGGACGTCGCAAAGAGCGAGCCCTGATAACGATGGCCGATCTCGAAGGATTTGCCCCTCTCCGGCGGCACGTCGAGGGCCTGAATGATGTCACCAGCGGGAGCCAGCGTGTAATTCGGAGCCGAGCGGAAGGATGTCGCGAAATTCGCGAAAACCGTGTTGTTGGTATCCAGCTTGTAGCGCAAACCTGCGGTGGGAAGAATTTCGCTCTCGTTAAGCTTGTGTTCTGTTCCACCTGGGTTGTAGTTGTCCACGGTGCGATCGACCCAGACCTGCTTGGCGCCATAGAGGAGCGTCAGCTTGTCGGTCGCCTTCCAGGTATCGCCAAGGAAGACCATGTTGGTCATCGTGTCGGTTTGCCAGTTGCGATAGCTTCTTTGAAGATCCGCGCCAGAGCACGAAAACGTCTTCGTCTTGTCGGTCAGGAGGTTGCAGGTGGCTCCTGCCGAGCTCAGCGCGCCCGAGCCTGCGAAGGGGTCGGATACGGAACCATCGGCGTTCAAGGACACGAACGGCGCCCATTGCCGATGCATGGCGTACTCGAACCAATGACCGGCGACAAACTGGTGATCGCCATAGTCATAGGTAAACTTGTTGATCACGCCGGGGCGGTGCGTCTCGGTAATGGAAGGATTGTAGAAAAGAATCTTGTCCCCAACGGTGGTATTTCCGTTGAGATTATTGAATGTGATTTGCTGGTTACCCCAGGTGTAGGGGGTGCCCACGGTGAGCGACGCGGTGCCACCGCCGTTGCCGTAGCCGTACCAGTAATACGGGAGGGTATCGAACTTGAGATTTGACGTCAGCGTGAAGTTCGACGGTGCGCTCAGGATCAGGTTCTTGAAGGGGTTGACCTTGTAGTCATAGTAGTTTGCGGCGTTGTTCGCAGTCTGATCAAGAATACCTTTATCATTTCTGGTAAAGAACGAGGACGGTAGCGACGTTGCGTAACCCCAGCTGCTGTAGGGTTGTCCGGCCTGCGCTTTCGTGGGGTTTGCATAGAAATTGTTGGTAGCGTCGTTATAAATGGCGGCAAAGCGGATCGTATTGCCGGGCGACAATTCCCATTTCATCTTGAAATCGATGTGCTGGCGGTCGTCTTCGCCTGGGCCGATCCAGTGATCTTTCGTCAGCTTGGAATAACTGACATAGGCGCTGACGCCGTTGATCTCGCCGGATTCGACGCGGGTGAAAGCACGGAACAGCGAGTCCGAGCCGACGCTGAGGTCGACGAGAGCGCCCGCGTCCTTCGCCGGATCGCGCATGTAAATGTTGATTACGCCGCCAACTGCGCCGACATGCGGCGAGTCGAGGTCCGGCGAGCCTTGTGCGATGGAGACCTGCTGAATGTTTTCCGCGTCGACATATTCCTGCGGATAGAGGGCGTAGTTACCGGAATCGTTCACCGGCATGCCTTCGATCGTCAGGCCGACATGGTCCGAGTTCATGCCGCGCAGGCGGATGTTGCCGCCGTTGAGGCCGGTGTTGTCGACGCTCGACTGGATGACGCCCGGAAGGAGGTTGATCATCTGATACGGGTTCGCGGTCGGCGACTGCTTGTCGATGGCGTCACGCGTCACGGTGGAGCGCGTCTTCGTCGCCTGTTCGAGGATCATGTAACCGCCGCCGATGTCCTGGCGCGTCACGCCGCCGGGCGTAACCTTGACTTCGGTCGCGGTGCCTGCGCCGCCCTGAGCTGCCACGGCCGCGGTTTGCTGGAGAAGCGCGCCGTAGTCGGTCGGCGAGGACGTGAGGCCCGGCTGCGCCAGCGCAACGGCTGGACGCTTCGCAGGCTCGGTCGCGTAAACCGTGCCGAAGCTCGCCTGAGGCTCGGCCGCGCGCGCCGTCGGCTGCAACGGCTGCGGCTGCTGATTGGCCTGCGCCGGCTCGGCGGGTGCCTGCGGCGCCGATGTAGATTGAGCAAAAGCGACGGTTGAAAGCGCCGTGCTGAAGAGTAACGTGGCGCTAACGCCACGCAGGATGGTACCACGCATAATATTCCCCCAGTGCCCTATTAAAACTCAGTACGCTATGCTGCCCGATAGGATGCTGGACTCACTTTTTGCCCCACATCCCGACTTCAAGACGCTTGCCTTCGCCGCCTCGTCCAAAATGGACGAACCGGAACTCTTGACGATGAGTACATTTTCAATCGCCCCGGACTGAACATGTACTTCGAGAACTACAGTGCCATGCGGTTTAAGCTTCCTGGCCTCCTTCGATGACGGATAACGCGCGCTTTTCTGAAGGCAGGTGCGGAAGGCTGATGCCTCCTTTTCGCGCGTAGCCTCGCGTTTTTGCTCCGCAGCCGCCGCGAGACCGTCCTCGTCCACCAGTGGCGAAGGGGGAGCGGTTGGAGCCTCTTCCTGTTCTGCGACAGCCGGCTTTTCTGCCTCCGGCGCTTCCTCGGGTGCCGGAGGAGGCGGGGGAGGGGGCGGAGGAGTGACTTCTTCCGGCGGCTTCACCTCCTCCGTGGGAGGCATCGGAGCCGCGCTGTCCTCTTTCGGTTGTTCCTTGGGCGTCTCGGTTAACGCCTCCAGAGCGATTTCGACCGGTGGCCCCGATGGCCCCGGCTGGCTCGGCAGTGTCGGACGCGAATGAGCCACGAGCGCACCCAGAAAGGCGACCGTCACAAGCGCCGAGGCATTGCTGATTATGTCGCTTCGCTCGCCCATCCATCGTTACCTCGGCCGAGCGACGATCTGCGCGCTCGCGACACCGGCGAGCTTCAGAGCGTCGAGGACACTGACGATATTCTGAAGCTGCGCGCCTTCGTCGCCGGCGATAATCACCACGAGCTTTTTGTTCGGATCTTCGAGAGCGCGCAGACGGTCGGGCAGGTCTGCGATCTCGATCTGCTGTCCATCGAGGAATATCTTCCCGTCGCGGTCAATTCCGACCATCGTCTTCTGCCGTTCCACGACCTGATCGGGCGAAGCCGAACTCGGCGGCTTTATTTTCAAGCCGAGCGCGGGAAGCACGTTTATGCTGATAAGAACGAAGAAAACCAAAAGAAACATCATCACATCGATCATCGGAATGATCTCGATGCGTGCATGCTGACGCCGTTTTTCTGGCCAGTTTCTCATGCCCATGCCGGATGTACCGGCTCCCACCTTCGCCCGGCTTCAAAACAGCCTGAGAGGCATGACAGAGGTGTGAATGATTTTTAAAAGCGCTGTGACGTGGCGGAATTGCCATAGGGCGTTTGTCGAAGAACTCGCAGCTTGACACTGGAGGAGGCCTCGGCATGCTTGTCGACTGATCACTGAAAGCGCCAAGCATCAACGCTGGCCCACACCACAAGCGGCGTTCGTGAGCACGGGTAAAGCCGCGCCGCTAATGCCGCTTGCCTCAGCATTTGTTTCGTAGCTGGGTAAATGATCCATGTTGAGATGATTGTCAGTTCGGCAATACCCCAGAAGAAGACCGAGGTAGTTAACCTGCGCACTTCCGCAGCCGGCCTTCAGTGCGCATCAAGCGAAGGAGAACTGAAAAATACATTTCTCGACCACGGCTTCGACAGGCCAGTCGTTTATGTAGCGCATCTCCGTAATGCAACTGGTTGTCAGACGTTGCTTCCATACGCCCGATACTTCCATTTACCCGGCTCGCGCATCATCCTGAGTAACTTCGTCCCGGTTTGATCCTGAATGGCGTTAAACACACTTTTCGCATTCGAATCGCTTATTTTTTCTTCAAGAAGAACTTCGGTAATTGCTCAGGTGCATTGAGAGCAACGTCCCCCTTCTTTGACAACAGCCTGAATCCCGTTTCGTGCTTCCAGGCGATGTGCTTGGTCGCGTAGAAAACCTTAAGCATATATCAATCACATTGAGTTGTTCCCGATTGAAAAAGGCTGAAGCACCAAGTAGGGGCAGTTCATCCACATACGTGATCCGCAGAGGAATGAATTCTGACGCTAAGAGCAACTCGACGTCGAAGGTCGCCCCGATACATATACCTTTGCAGGAGTCAGCGTAGTGAGCCCACATGAGAGGATCGTCGTTGCGCCTCGACAATGATAAGACTCCGAAATACCGGCCAACAGCTTGATTTCGGTCATAGGCTTCCCTCAGGTCGACCTCGAGGCGATCCCTTAACTCATTGTTGGTGTCCAGTTCTAACCCTTCGGTAATTTGTTGCGTCGACAGGCCCTGTTGGCGGAAGAAATGTATCAAAGCAATGATGTAAAGCACGCGATCCGCGCTAGGCGAACTTAGGAAGTCTTGCATAAACCGCTCGGTCGCAGGAATGCCCTCCCACCCGCCATGCTTCATGATCTCATCAATAACGCGGGCGCGACAAAATCTATCTTGAACCTATTTTCGAAATGCTCCTCTAGGCTCAGGACTCATTGTTCAGGTAACCAGAAGATGACGGTTGCAGCGATGAGTATGGCGGAAAAGAAGGTGTGGGCGCATCGGTCGTATCGTGTCGCGATGCGGCGCCAGTCTTTCAGTTTTGCAAACAGGTTTTCGATCCTGTGTCGCTCGCGGTAGAGCGCCCTGTCGTAGGGGTAAGGCCGCTTGCGGCTTCTGGACGACGGGATGCAAGGCGAGATGCCCTTGTCTTCAAGGGCTTGCCGGAACCATGCGCTGTCATAGCCCTTGTCGGCGATCAGCGCGCACGCATCCGGCAGGGCGTCGAGCACCAGCGCCGCGCCCTTGTGGTCGCTCAACTGCTCCTCGGTGAGAAGCAGGACGAGCGGCCGGCCTTTCTCGTCGCAGACCGCGTGCAGCTTCGAGTTCAGGCCGCCTTTCGTTCGTCCGATAAAGCGGGGTAAAGCCCCTTTTTGAGCAGGCTCGCCGCCGTGCGGTGTGTCTTGAGGTGGGTCGCGTCGATCATGATGCGCTCTGGCCTGGGTCCCTCTCCGGCAAGGCTCGCGAAGATGCGGTCGAACACGCCGAGCCTGCTCCAGCGGATGAAGCGGTTGTAAAGGGTCTTGTGCGGGCCATACGCCTTCGGCGCATCTTTCCACTGAAGGCCGTGCTTGATGACGTAAACGATGCCGCTCACCACACGGCGGTCGTCGACGCGCGGCACCCATGCGACAGCGGAAAAAACGGCGATATCCGCGCCATCTGGCGCTCGCTCAGTAAAAACAGTTCGCTCATCGAATCAAAACCTCCTCCTCCCGGGAAAGGCTTTGAATCACATCTTAATGGAAATTAATAGGTCCTGAGCCTAGACGTTTTCTAGCGCCTCGCGACGCTTTCGTTCTAGCACTTTTCTAGCATCATTCTGATCTCGGCGGTTATTCCTTCTAGCAAAATGCTAGAAGGAACGGCACCCGAACTGCTAGAACGAAGTTGGCGAAAGGTGCTAGAAAAGGCAGCGGACTTCGATCCCAGAATGCCACCTGAAAATACGGTCGACCATCGGCGCGACCCACCAGCGAAGACGGATTTCATCGGGACGGGCCGCCTTCCGAATGCGATCTTGAGTTGTGATCGGTCCCCATGAGCTGGCCTCCGGCACCCAATCTACTTCGGCAAGCCTGCTGCCCGCAGGCTTGCCGAAGCCGGATGCACGTCGCACGAAATCATGTCGGTGAGCGGTCACGAGACGCCGAGGGAAGTGGAGCGCTACGCGAAAGCCGCCAATCGCGCGTGGCTCGCCGACAGCGCGATTTACGCCCTTCAAGAAGCGCAGAAGGGCGATGGAGCGTCGCAAAAGCGAAAACTCGGATTGGCTAACAGGCTCGGAAACGTTAGCCAGAGTTCGACTTTAGGGCCTGATTTTGCGAAGGAACAAAACACGGATTGGCGGAGAGGGTGGGATTCGAACCCACGGTACGGTTGCCCGTACTCCGGTTTT
>NZ_JASGFR010000058.1:0-16072 GCF_047605405.1 Rhodomicrobium sp.
GCTAAAACGCGAATGTGCCCACCATCGATAAATATCGCAACTCTCATGATAGCAAACAAATTAAAAGCTCCCAAAGCTGGTCGCTTTAGGAGCTTAAGATAAATGCCCGCCTACGGGCGTGCGGATATATACTAGATATAGGACATTGCGGCATCCATTGCGGCATCCAGTGTCAATATGCTTCGGCGCGCCAGCGCCCTTATACACCGATGCGGGTGATGCCGCCCATATAGGGCAGGAGCGCATCCGGCACGCGGATGGAGCCGTCCGCCTCCTGATAGTTTTCGATGACGGCGATAAGCGCGCGGCCGACCGCGAGGCCGGAGCCGTTCAGCGTGTGGACGAACTGCACGTCCTTCGCGTCTTTGGCGCGGAAGCGCGCCTGCATGCGCCGCGCCTGGAAGTCGCCGCAGTTCGACACGCTCGAAATCTCGCGATAAGCGCCCTGCCCCGGCAGCCACACCTCTATGTCGTGCGTCTTGCGCGAGCCGAAACCCGTGTCGCCCGCGCAGAGCACGACGACGCGATAAGGCAGGCCGAGCCGCTTCAGGATCTCCTCGGCGCAGGCGGTCATGCGCGCATGTTCGGCGGGCGAGGCTTCGGGCGTCGTGATCGACACCATCTCGACCTTGTAGAACTGGTGCTGGCGGATCATGCCGCGCGTGTCGCGGCCAGCCGCGCCCGCTTCCGCGCGGAAGCACGGCGTCAGCGCGGTGAAGCGCAGCGGCAGGTCGGCTTCGGCAAGGATGCTCTCGCGCACGAGGTTCGTCAGCGGCACCTCGGCGGTGGGGATGAGACAGAAAGCAGAGGCAAGCCATTCTTGCTCACCATCTAAAGCCAAGCGCTTTAGCGTTGCTTCATCGCCACTTTTTTGAGCTTCAGCAAGTTTCTCCGCGTACGAAATCTGCGCTACTCTGAGCAACTCGCCGCCCGCAAGGCCGGGGTATACAGAAAATTGGTCGTCTACAAATTTGGGGAACTGTGCTGTACCGAACATCGCTTCAGAGCGAACCAGCAACGGCGGGTTCACCTCGGTATAGCCGTGCTCGCTCGTCTGCACGTCGAGCATGAACTGGCCGAGCGCGCGCTCAAGCCGCGCAAGCTGGCCCTTCAGCACCGTGAAGCGCGCGCCGGAAATCTTCGCCGCCGCCTCGAAATCCATGAGGCCCAACGCCTCGCCCAGCTCAAAATGCTGCTTCGGCGCGAAGCCCTCGGCGGCGAAGTCGCGGGGGCTCCCGACGCGGCGAAGCTCGACATTCTCGCTCTCGTCCCTGCCGTCCGGCACCTCGGGCGCGGGCAGCAGCATGTTCGGGATGCCCGCCAGCAGCGCCGTGAGGCCTGCGTCAAGCTCGCGCTCCTTCGCCTCGCCAGCCGCAATCGCGCCCTTCAGCTCCGCCACCTCGGCCATCAGCGCTTCGGCCTTCGCCGGATCGCCGCCCTTGCCCTTCGCCTTGCCGATCTCCTTCGACGCCGCATTGCGCCGCGCCTGCAAATCCTGCAACGCCTTCTTGTGCGCGCGAAGCTCCTCGTCGAGCGCGAGCACGGTGGACGACAGCGGCTCCGCGCCCCGGCGTGCGAGGCCCTGATCGAAGTCGGCGGGGTTCTCACGGATCCATTTCAGGTCGAGCACGGAAGGTCTCCCAAAGAAGCATGGCCGGGAACGCCCCGGCCATCGAACAAGTTGCATCAGCTATAGAAGGCTCGCGCGCCAGCGTAAAGACGGTGCGCCGCCCTTATGCGAGCGAAGGGCAGCGCCGCAGCGATCAGTGATCGCCGGTGGTGCTCCGATGTGCGGACGGCACGCGCCGCGTCGCATAATCCGGCAGCAGCACGATGGAACCCGTCGTCTCGCGCGCTTCAAGCGCCCGGTGCGCCTCGACGGCCTCCGACAGGCGATAAACCTTGCCGATGTTGATCTTCACGCGGCGAAGTTGCACCATGTCGATGACGTCGTTCGCGTTTGCGACCAGCTGGTCGCGCGTGGCGATATAGGTGTTGAGCGTGGGCCGCGTGGCGTAGAGCGACCCCTTCTGCGACAGAAGCCCCAGTTCGAACGGTGGCACCGGCCCTGACGCGTTGCCGAAGCTCACGAACAGGCCGCGCGGGCGCAGGCAGTCGAGCGAGCCAGGGAATGTGTCCTTGCCGACCGAGTCGTAGACCACGTCGACGCCGCGCCCGCCGGTGATCTCCTTCACGCGCTCGACGAAATTTTCCGTGCGGTAATTGATGACGTGCGTGCAGCCATGCGAGCGCGCGAGCTGCGCCTTCTCGTCCGAGCCGGCCGTGCCGATGATCGTCGCGCCGATATGGTGCGCCCACTGGCTGGCGATGAGGCCGACGCCGCCCGCCGCTGCGTGCCACAGGAGCACGGTGTCCTTCTTGACCGGGTATGTTTCCTTCAGGAGATAGCGGACCGTCATGCCTTGCAGCATCATGGCCGCCGCCGTCTCATAGGGAAAATCGCTCGGGATCTTCACGAGACGGTCCGCCGGAATGAGGCGTTCCTCGGCATAGCCGCCGAGCGCGCCCGCATAGGCCACGTGGTCGCCCACCGCCAGATCCGTCACACCTTCGCCGAGCGCGACGACCTCGCCCGCGCCTTCGCTGCCCGGCGTGAACGGAAAGGACGGCTGCGGGTAAAGCCCCGTGCGATGATACACGTCGATGTAATTGACGCCCGCCGCGTGCTGGCGGATCTTTACCTGACCGGGGCCGGGCGCGCCGACCTCGACTTCCTCCCATCGGAGGACATCGGGGCCGCCATAGGCGTGGATGCGGATAGCGTGGGTCGGACGCGGCATGCCTCACCTCTCGTGAAAAAGCGCGCCGGGCATTCCCGACGCGCATCTGGCCTATTTGTCGCGGTTATGCGCCATTTTTGCGCAAAAGTCGACCGGCTCCGAGGAGCCCGCGATTGCGGCGTCTCCCGGCGGTGCCTGAGCCGGACGGAGCCGGAGGCGTCAGACCTCCTCCGGCACCTGAAGCTTCTGGCGCAACAACGCGTTCACCGCGTCGGGGTTGGCCTTGCCGCCCGTGGCGCGCATCACCTGGCCCACGAACCAGCCGAGCGTCTTGGGCTTCGTCTGCACCTGCTCGACCTGCTTCGGGTTGGCGGCGATGATCTCGTCCACCACCTTCTCGATGGCGCCGGTGTCGGTCACCTGCTTCAGCCCGCGCTCCTCCACGATAGCGCCCGGCGTGCCGCCTTTTTCGAGCATGATCTCGAAGACTTCCTTCGCGATGCGGCCCGAGATGACGTTCGAGGAAATGAGGTCGATCAACTCGCCGAGTTGCACCGCCGAAATCGGGCTTTCGGTGATGTCCTTGCCCGTCTTGTTCAACGCGGCGAAGAAGTCACCCATCATCCAGTTCGCGGCGAGCTTCGGGTCGCGGCCCTTGGCGACGGCCTCGTAGAAGTCCGCCGAGGCGCGATCCGAGATCAGCACGCCCGCGTCATAAGCCGAAAGCGCGTAGTCGCTCATGAAGCGCGCGCGCTTCTCGTCCGGCAGTTCCGGCAGAGCCTTGTGCAGATCCTCGACGAATTCCTTCGAGAGTTCCAGCGGCAGCAGATCCGGGTCCGGGAAATAGCGGTAGTCGTGCGCCTCTTCCTTCGAGCGCATGGAGCGCGTCTTGCCCGACTTCGCATCGAACAGCCGCGTTTCCTGCTTGATCGTACCGCCGTCCTCCAACACGTCGATCTGACGGCGCGCCTCGTATTCGATGGCCTGCCCGATGAAGCGGATCGAGTTCACGTTCTTGATCTCGCAGCGCGTACCGAGCGGCGCGCCCGGCTTCCTCACGGACACGTTCACGTCCGCGCGCATGCTGCCCTCTTCCATGTTGCCGTCGCACGTGCCGAGATAGCGCAGGATCGTGCGAAGTTTCGTGATGTAGGCCTTCGCCTCCTCCGACGAGCGGATGTCCGGCTTCGAGACGATTTCCATCAGCGCGACGCCCGAGCGGTTCAGGTCCACATAGGAATAGTTGGGGTCCTGATCGTGGAGGCTCTTGCCCGCGTCCTGCTCAAGGTGCAGGCGCTCGATGCCGACATCGAAGGAATATTCCTTCAGATCCACCGTAACGACGCCCTCGCCGACGATCGGGTGTTTGAACTGCGAAATCTGATAGCCCGGCGGCAGATCGGGGTAGAAGTAGTTCTTGCGGTCGAACACGGAGCGGCGATTGATCTGCGCCTTGAGGCCGAGGCCGGTGCGGATCGCCTGCTTCACGCACTCCTCGTTGATGACGGGCAGCATGCCGGGCATCGCCGCGTCCACGAGGCTGACATGGCTGTTCGGCTCGCCGCCAAAGGCCGCCGACGCGCCGGAAAAAAGCTTCGCGTTGGAAAGCACCTGCGCGTGCACTTCCATGCCCACGATCACTTCCCAAGGGCCCGTCGCGCCGTCGATGAGGTTTTCTTTTCTCGTGTCTGCCATGGGTTTCGTCCGAAGTCCGGTTAAATGAAGCGGGTTCGCCTTCGCGCGCTAGAGGCGCGGCGGATAGCGAAGCCCGATGACAAGCGTTCTCGGCGCGGCGAGCGCAAAGCGCGCCTTGTAGAACCCGATCCGCGCCGCGACGGGGTTCACATCTTCGGGAAGCGTCTGGCTGAAACCGCGTCCCTCGACGGGCCGCCTGAAAAGGCCGGTGTCGAAAATGCCGTTGCTGTTCTCGTCGTGGAACACGAACACCGCGTAGTCGCCTTCAGGGATATGCGGGAAGGTGTAGGACACGGTGAGGTTCTGCAGGCTGCCTATGGAGCGGATGCACACCGGGAAATTCGCGAAGTCGCAGAGCGGGTCGCCGGGGCGCTCGTCGCGGAACTGGACCTTGGTGTGGTCCGGATATTTCGAGGAGTCCGCCGTGTCGGCCCAGAGCGCGAGAACCACGCGGCCCTTGTAGCTGCGAAGGCCCGAGACATCGACGCGCAGATCCGCGAAATCGTCCGCGAGCGCGGGCAAGGCTCCGGCCAGGGCCGCAAGCGTAATGCCAAAACGCACGGCAAGTCGCCTCGCGCCGACGCCCGCGTGACGGGCTTCGGAACTGACCGCCGGGCCGCGCGCGCGCCACCTGCCCCGATCCCGCTGCGGAACAGCGAAGGGCGACGGCGCGCGTCGAAGTATGCGGTCAGGGCGAGCCATCGCGTCAGTCCTTCGGCTCTCCGCGTTTCGCGAGTTTCTCTTCCTCGTACTGAATAAACCAGCCGATCATCTGACGCCAGAGCGCAACGGCCAGTTCCGGTGGCAGGCCGCGTTCCTTCGCGCGCGCCTCCACCCTGTCGATGACCTGCCGGATGCGCCACGGCACCGTCGCCTCATGCGTGTTCTTTTTCAATTGCCAGGCGCGGTCCACATAGGAAAAGCGCTCGGCGACGAGGTCGAGGATGGCGTCATCCACGCGGTCGATTTCCACGCGAACCTGATCCATGTTCTCGCAATCGGCGGCTTTACGGGGCGTCGTCATTTTTTCCTTGTCGCTTTCTTCTCTGGCGCGCTTTCGGTGGCTCCGGCCTTCTTCTTCGCCTTGGCTTCGGGCTTGCCGGCCTCCCCCGCCCACCAGGGTTCCGGGACGGGCATGCGCCCCACGGCATCCTCGATGACCTGCCCGGCGCGCAGCACCGTCGCTTCGTCGAACGGCTTGCCGATGATCTGAAGGCCGAGCGGCAACCCTTCCGCCGAGAGACCGCCCGGCACCGAAAGGCCCGGGAGCCCCGCCATGTTCACGGTCACGGTGAAGATGTCGTTCAGATACATCTCTACAGGGTCCGCGTCCTTCTTCGAGCCGAGGCCGAAGGCGGGCGTCGGGGTCGTCGGCGTCAGCACCACATCGACCGTGTCGAAAGCGTCGTCGAAGTCGCGCTTGATGAGCGAGCGCACCTTCTGGGCCTTGAGATAATAGGCGTCATAATAGCCCGCCGAAAGCACATAAGTGCCGATGAGGATGCGCCGCTTCACCTCCGCGCCGAAGCCGTGGCTGCGCGTTTCCTCATACATGTCCACGATATCGCGGCCATCGGCGCGCAAGCCGTAGCGCACGCCGTCATAACGCGCGAGGTTGGACGACGCCTCTGCGGGAGCCACGATGTAATAGGCCGGAAGCGCCGCATGCGTGTGCGGCAGGCTGATGTCCACGATCTCCGCGCCCGCCTGGCGGAAGATGTCGATGCCTTTTTCCCAGAGAGCGTCGATCTCCTTCGACATGCCTTCGACGCGGTATTCCTTCGGCACGCCGATCTTGAGGCCCTTGAACTTCTGCGTGAGCGCCTTTTCGAGGTCGGGCAGCGGACGGTCGACGCTGGTCGAATCCTTCAGATCGTAGCTCGCCATCGCCTGAAGCATCAGCGCCGCGTCCTTGATGGAACGCGTGATCGGTCCCGCCTGATCGAGCGAAGAGGCGAACGCCACCATGCCGTAGCGCGAGCAGCGGCCATAGGTCGGCTTGATGCCGACTGTGCCGGTGAAGGCGGCGGGCTGGCGGATCGAGCCGCCGGTATCAGATGCAGTCGCGGCCATGCAGAGACTTGCCGCCACCGCCGCCGACGATCCGCCCGACGATCCGCCCGGCACGAGGTTTTCGTCCGACCCTTTCGCGCGCCACGGGTTGACCGTCTGGCCGTAATAGCTCGTCTCCGTGGAAGAGCCCATGGCGAACTCATCCATGTTGAGCTTGCCGAGCATCACCGCGCCCGCATCCCATAAATTCTGCGTGACCGTCGATTCATACGGCGGCTCGAACGTGCCGAGAATATGCGAACCGGCCGTCGTGCGGACGCCGTCCGTGCAGAACAGATCCTTGATGCCGAGCGGGATGCCTTCGAGCGGGCGCGCTTGCTTTCCCTTGCCCGAGAGCAGCTCGTCGCTCTTCTTCGCCTGTTCAAGCGCCCTGTCGGCGGTGACGACGAGATACGCCTTCAGCGCGTCGTTGCCCGCATCGATGGCGGAAAGGCACGCTTCGGTGAGTTCGGTGGCGGTGATCTCCTTGGCGCGGAGCTTGTCGCGCGCGTCGGAAAGCGTCAGTTCGTTCAGCGACATGGTGTTCGACATGGGGCTATTCGATGACCTTCGGAACGAGGAAAAAGCCGTCTTCGGATTTGGGTGCGTTCTTGAGCACGTCGGCGGGCTTGTTGCCGTCCGTCACCACATCCTCGCGCATATGAAGCTTCGCTCCACCGAGGCTCGTCAGCGGCTCGACGCCGTCCGTCGGGATCGCGTTCAGTTCTTCCACCCACGAGAGGATGCCGTTCAGTTCGCGTTGAAGGCTCTTCGCCTCTTCCGCGGTAACCTTCACACGGGCGAGATGCGCGATCCGCAACACCGTCGCTTCATCGATTTCGGATTTTGCCATTTTGGGATTTTGCCGACGATTAGGCTGAAAATAGTCAAACTTTTTGTACGCCGGTTCAGCTTCGCTCCGCAACACTCTATTGCGAGACCCATTTCGAGAATGGGCCATTTGCAAACCGAAATCGTAAAAGTTGTCGGAACGCCTCACAATCCTTATAACACGGCTTGGGAAATGGGACTGTAGGGCGCAAGCGTTTGCTGGCGCGAAGGAGCTTGATAATGTCATCGCCGCGTTGGACGCCGGAAAGCTGGAGATCAAAACCTGTCGAGCAGGTTCCGGTGTATCCCGACGAAGCTGAGCTTGCTGCGGTCGAGAAGGAGCTTGCGAGCTTCCCGCCGCTCGTGTTCGCGGGCGAGGCGCGCGGCTTGCAAAAAGGCCTCGCCGAAGTGGCGCAGGGCCGCGGCTTCCTGCTTCAGGGCGGCGACTGCGCGGAAAGCTTCTCCGAACATGGCGCGGATTCCATCCGCGACTTCTTCCGCGTGTTCCTGCAAATGGCCGTGGTGCTGACCTATGCCGGAAGCCGTCCGGTGGTGAAGGTCGGACGCATCGCGGGCCAGTTCGCGAAGCCGCGTTCCGCGCCGACCGAAAAGCACGGCGATGTGGAGCTTCCGAGCTATCGCGGCGACATCATCAACGACATCGCCTTCACGCCGGAAGCGCGCATTCCCGATCCGCGCCGCCTGCTCAAGGCCTATCGCCAGTCGGCGGCGACGCTGAACCTGCTGCGTGCCTTCGCTCAGGGCGGCTACGCCGATCTCGAACGCGTGCACCAGTGGACGCTCGGCTTCGTCAAGGACAGCCCGGCGGGCGAGCGCTACGAAGAGCTTGCGAACCGCATCTCCGACACGCTGCAATTCATGCGCGCCTGCGGTGTCACGTCCGATAATTCGGAGCGGCTGCGCACGACCGACTTCTACACGAGCCACGAGGCGCTGCTTCTCGGCTACGAGCAGGCGTTCGCACGCGTCGATTCGACGAGCGGCAACTGGTATGCCACGTCAGGCCACTTCCTGTGGATCGGCGACCGCACGCGCCAGCTCGACCATGCGCATGTCGAGTTCCTGCGCGGCATCCGGAACCCCATCGGCGTCAAGATCGGTCCGAGCATGAAGCCGGACGAACTCGTCGACCTGATCGACATTTTGAACCCGACGAACGAACCGGGCCGCCTCACCCTCATCGCGCGTTTCGGCGCGGAGAAGGTGGGCAAATATCTGCCGGACCTGATCCGCGCGGTGAAGCGCGAAGGCAAGATCGTGATCTGGTCCTGCGATCCGATGCACGGCAACACCGTCAAATCCGCGAGCGGCTACAAGACGCGCCCGTTTAATCAGGTACTCGCCGAGGTCGAAACCTTCTTCGACATCTGTCAGGCGGAGGGCGTCTATCCGGGCGGCCTGCATGTGGAAATGACCGGCAAGGACGTGACCGAGTGCACCGGCGGCGCGCATTCGATCTCGGACGCCGATCTGTCGAACCGCTACCACACCTATTGCGATCCGCGCCTCAACGCCGATCAGGCGCTGGAGCTGGCGTTCCTTGTCGCCGAGCGCCTGCGCCGCGACCGCTCGCTGCATGAGGCGAAGGCCGTGTTTTTCGCAGCGGAATAGCCGCACAACGGGGCAGAGAGATGCGCGCGATCGTTCTGGAGCAGTTCGGGCCGATCGATAATCTGAAGGAAGCGGAGGTGCCAATCCCGGTTCCTTCGGCGGGCGAGGTTCTGATCAAGATCTCGGCCGTCAGCGTCAATCCCATCGATTACAAGACCCGGCAAGGCAAAGGGGCGAACAATTGGACGTCCTTCGTCCTGCCGGAGATCCTCGGATGGGATCTTTCAGGCACCGTCGTCGCGCTCGGCGCAGACGTGACAGAATGGAAGGTCGGAGACGAGGTCTTCGGGTCCATCGGTTTTCCCGGTCTCGGCAGAGTTGACGCTGAGTACGCCGTCGCGCAGGCGGGCCATCTCGCGCGGAAGCCCTCAGCCATCCGGCATGAGGAAGCGGCCGCGGCGTCCATGGCGGGGCTGACCGCTTGGCAGGCTCTGACGCGCCTCACCCGTCCCGAACGCGGGCAGCGCGTGCTCGTGCATGCCGCTTCAGGCGGCGTGGGACATATGGCCGTGCAGATTGCCAAGGCGTTCGGCGCTCATGTCACCGGCACGTCTTCCTCCGCGAACCGGGATTTCGTGCTGTCGCTTGGCGCTGATGCGCATATCGATTATCGCAGCCTTGGCATCGAAGACTACCCACACGATTTCGACTTCGTCTTCGATCCCCTCGGCGGTGACGCGACCTTCCGCTCGCTCGACCTCGTCAAGAAAGGCGGCACGGTTGTCAGCATCCTGCCGCAGCACGGCCCACGCATTTTCGCGGAAGCAGCCGCAAAGGGCGTTGCGTTCGACTTCGTGCTGATGCAGTCGCGAAGCGACGACATGGGAGAGGTCGCGAAACTTCTCGCCGATGGAGCGATCCGGCCGCGTATTGCGAAGACGTTCCCGTTATCCGAATTGGGGCAAGCCCACGCGCTCTTGGAAACCGGACGCACGGCGGGCAAGATCGTGCTGACGGTATAGCTTTGCGGCGAATTTAACGGTTCTTCTCAAGCCACTCGGCGATGGCGCGGCTCGTGAGTTCGTCCTCGCGCTTGCCGCCGAGCGGTGCGCCGTCCACCGCAAGCAAGATCGGGCAATTCTTACCAGAGCATTTTTAAACCACGCTATGGTTGGGGCACAGTCTTCGCTTCTGCCACGGCAGCAGCGTTGCATGCATGCAACGCTACCGAATAATGTCCACAATCCGACCGAGCCTTGTCGATCTCCCAATCTCGCGTTGTCGCCGTGTCATGAAGGCGAACCTTAATCGAAGCTTACCCTTGCCGACGGGCATCGGCGGGGTGCAGACAAATTGGGCTTACGGAGAACACCATGAAAGAGATCGAACGCACCCTGAAAAGGGCTGCGCGGTGGGGGCTTGCTTCTCTCGCGGGGGCGACGGCGGCGATGAGCGTCGTCCCGGCAGCACACGCGGAGACATGCAGGCTTTATTCGTCGAACACCAGCACCAATACGAACGGCGGCGCCGTCGACATGGGGCTGAACTCCATGGCTTGCGGCACAAATGCGCAAGCCTGGGGAAGCGACTCGACCGCCATCGGCCGGGATTCGAGCGCGTTTGGCTTCCAGGCCACCGCCCTCGGCAATGGCGCGAACGCCGAAGACCAGAACGCAGTGGCCGTCGGTCACGATGCCTATGCGAAGCTGCAGAACTCGACTGCCATCGGGCAAAGCTCCTACGCAGGCGCGAATTCGACAGCGATCGGTCAGGATGCGGACGCCCTCTACTACTCGACGGCGCTCGGCCAAGGAGCAAACGCGTCGGGCTTCTATTCGACCGCAACCGGCCAGAATGCCAAGGCCACGGCGGAGAACGCCACGGCGATCGGCACTTCCTCACTCGCCTCAGGCGCGAACTCCACGGCCGTCGGCCAAGGTGCACGTGCGACCCATGCCAATTCCACGGCCATCGGCCAGGGCGTCGCGACTTCGCGCGATAATCAGGTAGCCGTCGGCAGCGCGACCAGCACATACACGTTCGCAGGCCTGACGTCGAACGACAGCCGCGCCGCCCAGGGTACGCCGACCTACCTCGTCACGTCGAATGCGGCGGGAGACCTCGCGACTCACTCCGCGAGCGACCTGGGACTAGCAACCACCGGCGACATCACCAAGCTCAACGCCCAGATCGGTGGACTTCAGACGCGCGACAACGAGCTTGCGGAAGGCATCGCGGTGTCGCTGGCCCTGTCGCAACCGGTGCTTCAGGCGGGACAGACTTTCGCCACGCGTGTCGGCTTTGGCAATTTCGACGGTTCTAGCGCGTTCGGTCTGACGGCCGCCGGTGTAATCGACCGTGGAACCTTCGGCTCCGGTACGTCGGTGGTTCTCGACGGAGGCTTCGGCGTCGGTTCGAAAGAGGGCGTGGTTGCTGGAAAAGCGGGCGTGACCTTCGGCTGGTAACCCTTAAAGTCTTGATAGAGCTGACGGGGGCTATCTGGTCGCCGTCAGCGCACCTATTTTCGCGATGCGAACGAGATTCCCAGACGATGCTTTTCCGTGTTTCGCCTGTCCGCGCCTTTGTCCTAAGCGTTTCATTTCTCGTGGGCTTGATCACATCGGCCGGCGCTCAGAACAAGCCGACGTTACGCCCCGAGGCTCAAGCGGGGGCGCCTCAACTTGCCCTGCCCTCTGCGGAAAAGCTTGTGCTTCTAATCCGATCGTCGCTTTTAACCCTTAACGATGCGATCGAGACGGGAAATTATACGGTCTTGCGCGACAAGTCCGCGCCATCCTTCCAACAGGCCAACACGGCTTCGAAACTCTCTCGCATCTTCGGGCATCTCGAAGTCCAGAATGTTGACCTCGCTGCCGTGGCCGTGCTCACCCCTCAACTGACCGAAGCGAAGATAGTGGGGCAGGAGCAGAGGCTGCACCTCAAGGGCGCTTTCCCGAGTCAACCGATTCAGATCAACTTCACTCTCATCCTCGAACCTGCGGGAGGACGCTGGCGGATCTTCGGACTCGCAGTGTCCGGAAACCCGCCCGCGCAGCCCTCGCCTCAGTCAAACGCCCTGATTCAGGCGCCCACATCGAAGAAATAGAACAGGAAAATCGGGGAAGAAACTTTAGCGGTTCTTCTCAAGCCACTCGGCGATGGCGCGGCTCGTGAGTTCATCCTCGCGCTTGCCGCCGAGCGGCGCGCCGTCGCGCACCGGCACGATGGACACCGCAAGCCCCGTCGCATCGTCGATCTCGATGAACGCGCCGCAGATCGTGGCGGGGCCAAGCGCCGGCGTGAACCGTCCCGACGGAATGCGCGTCAGGAAGCGATGCACCGGCTCGTCCTTCTCCATGCCGATGATGGAATCGTAATCGCCGCACATGCCGGCATCCGTGAGATAGGCGGTACCGCCAGGAAGCACGCGCGCATCCGCCGTCGGCACATGGGTGTGCGTGCCGATGACCGCGCTCACGCGACCGTCGAACGCAGCGCCGAGCGCCTGCTTCTCGGATGTCGCCTCGGCGTGGAAGTCGACGAAGATCGCGTCCGCGCCGCGCTTCAGCGGGCACGCCGTTATCTCGCGCTCGACCATCTTGAACGGGTCTTCCAGCGCGTCCATGAACACGCGGCCCATGACATTGAGCACGAGCACGTCGGCGCCGTTGGCCGCGCGAAAAAGCCCGGCGCCGAGGCCGGGCGTGCCCGAGGGAAAGTTCAGCGGACGCAGCATGCGCGGCTGACGGCCGATGAAGACGAGTGCCTCGCGCTGGTCCCACACATGGTTGCCGGTGGTGACGACGTCCGCGCCCGCGTCGAGCAGATCCTGACAGATGACTTCGGTAATGCCGAAGCCTCCCGCCGCATTTTCACCGTTCACGACCACGAAATCCGCCGCAAGCCGCGCGCGAAGACCGGGCAGCGCCTCGCAGACGGCATTGCGGCCCGCGCGGCCGAGCACATCGCCTAGAAACAGAAGGCGCATCAGGAAGCCCCGCAGATGAGGAGGCGTGTCGGCGTCAACACCATGTCGAGCGGCTGGTCCAGAGGTTCGGTAGGGATGGCGGGAAACTCCTGTTCATCGAACGCGACGCCGACCGCAAGCACGCGTCGTTCGGCACGCATCGCGCTCAGCGCCACGTCGTAAAATCCGGCGCCGTAACCGAGGCGATTGCCTCTCGCGTCGAAGGCGAGAAGCGGCACGAAAAGCACGGTTGGCTGAAGCTCATCGGCACTTTCCGGCGGTTCCAGCATCCCGAGCTTTCGGCGTTCGAGGGGCGCGCCGGAAGTCCAGCCGTGAAATGAAAGCCGTCGCGCCGGACGGGAGCGCGGCAGCGCTATCGGGTAGCCCCTCGCCTCAAGCGAGGAGAGAAGCGGCAATATGTCGAGTTCGTAACGGAAAGGATGATAACCGGCGACGACATGCTCGCCTTCAAGGCTCTCGACGAGGCGAAGCCCAGCCTCAGCGATGGTGGCGGCCGTGCTTTCGCCTGCCTGCGTCCACGCCCGGGAGCGGCGCGCAGAAGCCTCTTCACGGAGCCGGACCTTCAGCCCTGATACCGCGTCGAGGTCGTAAGTCGCTTCTGTCAGCACGAAAACCGGTCTTGAATAATGGAGCCGCGAAGGCCGTCGGGGCATTTCGATCCCCTGGGTCCCTGGCTAGCAGGTGGGCGCCGAATATCCGAGGCCAAAGCCCCGGTCAGGGTCAGCTCCCTTAAGGATCTTATAGGGCCCGGGTATTCAGTGAGCCCCTAACGCACCCCGCAGCCCTCAACATATAAATGACGCAGCTGAAAATGCTAGCCCCGACATCGGCCAAAAGCTAAAAAACATGGCGCATTTGCGCAATTCGCGTGGCGCGCGCTTTTGATGACGCGTTCTCGCTTCGACGTCCCTGTTTCGAGAAGGAGCCGCAATGACGAGCATCAATTATATGGCAGCCATCGGCCGCATCATGATGGCGCTGATATTCATTGCCTACGGTTTTTTTCATCTGCTCACGAAGGACGAAACGATTGCCCGGTTCGCCTCCATCAACATGATCGAGCCGGCGACGGTCTATTACCTCGCGACATCGGTCGAAATCTTCGGCGGTATCTTCCTCGCGCTTGGCCTCGGCACCCGTTACGTGGCGCTCATCCTCGCCATCTACACGCTCGTGGCCGCGATCGGGTTCCACAGCAATCTCGCCGACGCCAACCAGCTTCAGCACTTCATGAAGAACATCGCGCTCGCGGGCGGCCTCATTCAGGTCTTCGCGTTCGGTTCAGGCGGCTTCGCTCTGACACACCGGCGCCCGAGATAGGCGCGCGGCCAGCGAACAATTACGAGCCGTTCGAGATCCGCGGCAACGGTTCCACCCGTGCAGCCGCGGCTTCGAGCGCCCGCGAGAGGTCGCGCTGCATCGCGTGCGCGCCGCCTTCGATCACCTGATAGGCGCGGCTGTCCACGGGTTGGCGCGTGCGCTGCAATTCGGCCTGTGCCTCGGAAAGCTGGTCGGCCAGCAACAGCGCGGCCATGAGAAACAGGCGGTCGTCCTGCGCAGCCCTGGAGTTGCCCTTGAATTTCTGGATCAGCGCATCGATTTGGGCAGCCAGCTCCTGAACGCGGGATTCTTCCCCGTCGCGGCAGGCCAGTTTGAAACTCCGCCCGTTAACGAGAACCGAGACCTGGGCCATCGACGCCCTCCTTCGTTACATCACGCTCAAAGCCCGACTTTGCCGCATCGGCTCTGAGCACTCGCGGTTAAGGAACACACACAGGCGATGGTTAAGACATCACTTCAATCCACTTTTCATTATGAGCTGAAGGTCGTGAACAATTCGTAAATGCACGGACGTCGCGCCGGAGCCCGTTTCGATCCGAATCCCCCCGGGGCGGCTCGTGTCACCGCTCACCGCAGCGCCCGCGTTGACCGCATGGAAGCATTCGACTAATACCTCCTCATGAACGAGGATCGTTTCACGCTCGACATCAAAGAGCGTTAAAGCTTTTTCCGCGTACCATCCGTGCGCGAAAAGCTCTCGTCTCGCCCCGGTCGCGATTTCCTCAACTTCGTTCGAAAGCTTCAGCCCGATGAAAGCCTTCGCCCGCGCACAAGCCGCCCGCCTCGGCTGCGCCTATTTCTTTCTCGTCAACGGCCTTGCCTACGGCAGCGTCGTCGCGCGCATGCCCGCGCTCAAGATGCAGACGGGCGTGAACGACGCGCAGCTCGGGCAGGCGATCCTGTGTCTCGGCATAGGCGGGCTATGTGCGTTTCCCGTCGCGGGCGTCCTTCAGGGTCGCATCGGCTCGAAGATGCTCGTCGGGGCCGGAACCGCGCTGATGCTCGCGACGTGGCCGCTGATCGGCCTCGCCGCGGAGTGGTGGCAACTCGCTTTGACGTTTTTCGCGCTCGGATACGCCTGCGGCACGCTCGAAGTCGGCGCCGGCGTGCAAGCCGTCATGGTGGAGCGCGCGCTCGGCCGCCCGGCGATGTCGGGCTTCTTCGCCCTGTTCAGCACGGGCTGCCTTGCCGGTGCGCTCATTTCGGCCGCGGCGAGTGACATTCCCCCCGCCGCTCAATATGCCGCGCTCGCCGCCTTTTTCCTCGCGCTTCTGCCCTTTGCGATGCGCCCTCTCCTCCCCGACGCCGAAACCGAAAGCGCGGAGAAAGGCGGCCTCAGGCTGCCGCCGCTGCCGATCCTCGGCCTCGCGCTCCTGTGCCTGTGCGCGTTCCTCTCCGAAGGCGCGATCTCCGATTGGGGCGCACTCCTCATGAAGGCCGCGCATGGAAGCACCGACACCGTTGCCGCCTTAGCGTTTGCGGCCTTTTCAGCGACGATGATCGTCGGGCGTCTCGCGGGGGACAGCCTGCGCGCCCGCTATGAGATGACCGCGCTCGTGCGTGCGCTGGCCATCGTCGCCACAATCGGCATGGCGGTGGCGATGCTCGCGCCCCATCCCACGCTGGCAATTGCCGGTTTCGGGCTCGCCGGGCTGGGGCTCTCGGTGATCGCACCGGCGCTCTTCAGCGCGGCGGGCAATCATCCGGGCGTCGATCCGGGCATTGCCGTCGCCTCGATTTCGACGCTCGGCTATGGCGGCCTGCTGCTCGGGCCGTCGGTGATCGGCTTTCTCGCGCACGGCGTGGGCGTACCGGCGGCCATGCTGCTCATCGTGGCGATGTGCGCGGCGAT